>JAYVME010000400.1:0-8155 GCA_043759115.1 Betaproteobacteria bacterium
GTCGCCACCTACCACAAGCATACGCTGCCGAATTACACGGTATTCGACGAGGAGCGCTATTTCGATACCGACGATAAACCGTGCGTCGTAGAGGTCAACGGTATTACGTTCGGTATTAACATTTGCGAGGACACCTGGGGCCGGCAGGGCCCCTTGCTCGCGAATCCCGGGGCGAACGGCAGGGAACTCAAGTTGGGCGCCAATTCAGGGGACGCGGCAGCGCCCCGCGCGGCGCGCGCGGCAGGCGCGCAGGTGCTGCTGGTTCTCAATGCGTCACCCTACCATCTGCGCAAGCAGCATTCACGCTATGACGTGATGCGCGAACGTGTCGCCGAGAACGGCATGCCGTTGATTTACGCGAACATGGTCGGCGGCCAGGATGAGTTGGTATTCGACGGCGCATCTTTTGTGATCAACCGCGCCGGCGAAATTACGCATCAGTTGCCGATGTTCAAGGAAGCGCTGGGCATCGTCACTCTCGAAAATGGCGATCCGCTGCCGGGAGAGGTGGCTCCCGAGCGCAGCGTGGAAGCCGACGTTTACGACGCATTGTGTCTTGGCGTGCGGGATTACGTGACCAAGAACGGTTTTCCCGGCGTGCTGCTCGGACTCTCTGGCGGCATCGATTCGGCGCTGACGGTGGCGATCGCGGCCGATGCGCTGGGCGCCGACAAAGTGCATGCGGTGATGATGCCGTCGCAGTACACGGCGGGCATGAGTCGCGACGATGCAAATGCCGAGGCTGACGCGCTTGGCGTGCGCTACTCGGAGATCGCGATCAAGCCGATGTTCGAGGCTTTTCTCGCCGCGCTGGAGCCTCAATTCAAAGGCTTGCCGGCGGATACGACCGAAGAAAATCTGCAGTCGCGCATCCGCGGCACGTTGTTGATGGCGTTGTCGAACAAGTCGGGCGCCATTGTGCTGACGACCGGCAACAAGAGCGAAATGGGTACCGGCTATGCGACGCTCTACGGCGACATGGCGGGCGGCTTCGCGGTGCTGAAGGACATCAGCAAGATGTTGGTGTACCGGCTTTCCAATTACCGCAATAGCGTGTCGCCGGTGATTCCGCAGCGTGTCATCACGCGCGCGCCGTCCGCGGAGTTGCGTCCCGACCAGACCGACCAGGACAGCCTGCCGCCCTATGACGTGCTCGACGCCATCATGGAGGCCTATGTCGAGCAAAACGTCGGTCCACGCGAGATCGAGGCCAGCGGCTACAGCCGTAAGGACATCGAACGCGTGATCCACCTCCTGCGCATCAGCGAATACAAGCGGCGCCAGGCGCCCATCGGCATTCGAATCACGCCGCGCGGGTTTGGCAAGGATTGGCGCTATCCGATTACCAACAAGTATCGGCACCAGTTCGAGTAGAAATTGATTAGATAGGCTCTGGTTGCCGCGAGGCTTTATACTAGGCACGGAAACCGGTTGCGCCATGCCACTGGTCTAGACAGGCAGGGGAATCTTGCATGAAAAAAATCGAAGCGATATTCAAGCCGTTTAAGCTCGATGAGGTGCGTGAAGCCTTGTCCGAAATCGGGGTCAGCGGGCTAACGGTGACAGAGGTCAAGGGCTTTGGCCGGCAAAAAGGGCACACCGAACTTTATCGGGGCGCCGAATACGTGGTCGACTTTCTGCCCAAGGTCAAAATTGAAGTGGTTATCGCCGACGACATGCTCGAACGCGCCGTCGATGCGATTGTGAAGGCGGCGCGCACCGGCAAGATCGGCGACGGTAAGATATTCGTTACCAGCGTCGATCAGGTCATACGCATACGCACCGGCGAGACTGACGAGGCAGCGATCTAAAATACCGTAAGGCGGGAGGGGAGAGGAGTGAGGGGGAAAACCACCTTTCGCCTCACGCCTATCGCCTCACGTTCTTCAACAGCACCATCACCGCGCCACCGCCGCCATCAGCCTGGCGCGCCTGGCAGAACGCGAGCACTTCATCGCGTTGCGTCAACCAGTTCGCAACTTTGGTTTTTAACACCGGCTCGCGGTTTTTCGAGCGCAATCCCTTGCCGTGGATGATGCGCACGCAACGCGTGCCGTGGCGCAGGCAGGCATTCAGAAACCCGACCAGCAACTCGCGGGCCTCGACGGATGTGTGCCCGTGCAGGTCGAGTTCGTCCTGGATTACCCAATGCCCGCGGCGGAGTTTTTTGAGCGTTTGCGGCGACAGTCCATTGCGCAGAAAAGCCAGTTCTTCCCCGGTCTCCATGCCGATGTCCCACGTAATATGATCGCTGAGACTGTCGGCCAGCGCGGCGCGTTCATCACGCAGCCGTTGCTCCGGGATTGGTTTGCGTCGCGGCGCCGGATGAACCACCCGCCCGTGAGCGGGCAGGGGCGTGACGTTCAAAAACAGTTTCTCGAATAAATCGCCGTCAGTTTCGGCGGATTTGACGGGCGGCTTTTTCATCGTGCCGTTCCATCCGCATCAGAGTCGCAAGACGCATCAGCCCGCGAGCGATTCGAGGTACTTTTGCGCGTCGAGCGCAGCCATGCAGCCGGTGCCTGCGCTGGTGACCGCCTGCCGATAGACGTGATCCTGCACATCGCCGGCGGCGAACACGCCAGGAATGCTGGTGGCAGTCGCGCCGCCATTCAGCCCGCTTTGCGTGATGATGTAACCGTTTTTCATAGTCATCTGGCCGGCGAAAATTTCCGTATTCGGCCGATGCCCGATTGCGATGAAGACGCCCTGCAGTTTTTTATCGGCGGTGGCGCCGGTCTTGGCGTGTTTGACGCGCATGCCGGTAACCCCCGACGGGTCGCCGAGTACCTCGTCGAGTACATGGTCCCATAGCAGGGTGGCTTTGCCGGTCGCCACTTTTTCTTTCAGTTTATCGACCAGAATTGCCTCGGCACGAAACTTGTCACGCCGGTGCACGACCGTCACGTGGCGCGCGATGTTGGTCAGATACAACGCTTCCTCCACCGCGGTGTTGCCGCCGCCGATTACCGCAACATCCTGCTCTTTGTAAAAGAATCCGTCGCACGTCGCGCAGCCGGAAACACCGCGCCCCATGAACGCTTCTTCGGATGGCAGACCGAGATACATGGCCGATGCACCGGTGGCGATGATCAATGCATCGCAGGTGTAGGTGCCGTTGTCGCCGATCAGCGCGAACGGTTCCTCGCCCAATTTCGCGGTGTGGATTTGATCGAAAATCATTTCGGTCTTGAAACGTTCGGCGTGTTTTTGAAATCTCTCCATTAATTCAGGCCCTTGTACGCCCATGGCGTCGGCGGGCCAGTTATCCACATCGGTCGTTGTCATCAATTGCCCGCCTTGAGCGATGCCTGTAATAAGCACGGGATTGAGATTCGCACGTGCAGCATAGACGGCCGCCGAATACCCGGCGGGACCGGATCCCAGTATCAAAAGCCGGCAATGTTTGGTGGTTTTAGTCATCGAATCGCCTGAAAAAGGGTGAATGTGCAAAAAAACAACATTTTGGCAGCGAAACCCACCCGCTGTCGAGCCGTTATTTAGCTTTAATATTCATTTTTAATTCCTTGCTATATAATGAAAAAATAGTGTTTCTGCGTCCATTGGAAAGAACTCAAATAAGAAAGTCAGGGGGCCTGATGGCGTGTGGTTTTTTAAGAACGGCGGGGGCGGCGGTGGTTTGGTTCGTCTCGATGTCGATTGCGTTCGCGCAGGCGCCGCAGTCGGCCGCCCGTTTTGACATCAATGGCTACGCTGTCGAAGGCACGCCATTGCTGCGTTCCGAAGATTTCTCGCGCATTGTTTCGCCGTTCATAGGCAAGCAAAAAAGTGCGGCTGATGTGCAAAAAGCGCAGCAATCGCTGCAACAAGCTTATCTTGATTTAGGTCATTGTTCGGTGCAGGTTACGCTGCCGAAAGTCGAGCCTGACGCCGGCATAGTCACACTGAAGCTGGTGCAATCATCGTTGCCCGTGAGCAAAGACTGTTTGCCGATGGTGGTGCTCGATGATAAGCGCGCCGCACCGGTTCCAGTGGCGCCAGGCGAGGTCGCAATCCGGCCATTTACCGATGTGACGCAAGTGCCGCCTGAAACGCCGGCGTTGTCTGAAATTCCATCAACCGTCGCGCGTGCGCCTCTCAAACCGCTGCAGGATCGGCCGGCCGTAGCAAGCGCTGAAACGGCAGCGGCGCCATCACAAATCGCGCGTGCCCCGCTAAAGCCGTTGCAGGATCGACCGGTAGCAGCAGCGCCAGTTGCGCCGTCACCGCTTGCATCCACGCCCGAGATTGCGAGTGCGCCGGCCCCGCGCGAAGCACCAGCCGATATCACGGTGAAGTCTCTTGCAGAGGCTCCGCCGCAGCCGGGGCTGATCGTCACGCCAACGCTTCCGGCGTCGAAACCGCAGGTGCCGACTCCCGCGCCGCCGCCGGTTGCGGTAGCGATCTCACCGGAATCTCCGCAACCCAAGCCTGCATCCGAACTTGCGCTTGCCCCGGTACTGCAGTCGGTGCCACAGCCGTCGCTGAAGGTTGAACCGCCGGCAGTTGCGACGACAAGCGAGTCCGCACCGCCGGCGACCGTAATTGCGACGGCACCGGAACTGGTGCCTGTGTCCAAGCCGCAACCCGTAGCCGAACCGGTCAGGGAGCAAATTGCAGCGAAGCCTGAGGTTGCGCTTGTGCCGACGACACCGCCGGTTATAGAGGAAAGACCCGCTGAAAAACCTGCGCCGGTCGCGGTTGCCGCCGAGCAAGCGAAGCCTGCCGCGGCGATTGCGCCACGGGTGGTTGAAGCTGCGCCTGTCGTTCCGGCCGAGTCGATGAAACCCGCGCCCGCCGTAGCCGCTGCGGTGGAACAACCATCCATGCCGGCGCAAGTCATTGCCACCGCCTCTTCCCCAGACGCGGTGCCTGCGGCAAAAGTTGAAGTCCAGCGAACTGAGACAACGGAAGCTTCGCCACCGATTCCTGCAGTGGTCGAGAAACCTGCTGTCGCGCCAACGCCCGTAATTGTGATGACGTCGAAACCTCCTGAGGAGCCTGCAGTTGCTGCTGCAGTGCCCGCGCAAAAAGTTGAAGTGCAACCGGCGGAAAAACCCGCGGTTGCACCTGCGCAGGAGGCAGTTGTCGTCCGCCCATTTGCCGGTGCTGTGGCGCCGGCGACCGAACCGCGCGTACCCGCTGAAATCAAGCCTGAGGTCGAGCGTGCGCCGGTCAGACCATTGCAGGATCGTCCGTCCGCATCCGCGCTGGCCGCCGCCCAGCCTGCAATTCCCGCCGCGCCAGAAGCAAAGCCAGCGCCAGTAGCCACACCTGACTTGACGCCGCGCGTGGCTGATACGACTGAGAAAATACCCGCAGCGAAACCAGCGCCGGTTGTGGTCCAGGCGCCAGCGGCAGCGCCTTCGACAGAGCCGGCGTCACCGGTTGAATCGACGGCGGCCAGCGCGGCGCTTAAGTTCGATATAGATCGCTATCTGATTGAAGGCAACACGTTGCTCAATGCGGAAGCAATCGGCAAGGCGCTTCGCGGCTATACCGGCAAGGAGAAGGATTTCGCGGATGTCCAGCGCGCGCTGGAAGCGTTGCAAATTGCTTATCAAAAGGCCGGGTGGGGGGCGGTGCAAGTGATCTTGCCAGAGCAGGAGCTCGAGCGTGGCGAAGTGCGTTTTGAGGTGCTCGAGACGCGCATTGGAAAAGTCGAGGTACAAGGCAATGAATATTTCAGCGCGGCGAATGTGCGGCGTAGCGTGCCATCGCTGAAACCGGGTGAAACGCCCAACTCACTTGCCATCGCGCGCAGTCTGAAGGTCGCCAACGAGAGTCCGGTCAAGCAAACGCAAGTGTCATTGAAGTCGGGAAGCAAAGACGGGGAAGTTGATGCCACGCTCAAGGTGGTCGACGAAAATCCGCGCAAGTACAGCGTCAGCATTGACAACACGGGGACCAGTAACACCGGAATACTGCGTCTCGGATTCGGATTCCAGAATTCGAATTTGTGGGATCGCGATCACCAGCTCACATTGCAATATATTACGAACCCGGACCACCTCAACAAGGTCACGGTATTGGGGCTTGGCTACCACATTCCGCTGTATGAGCGCGGCGACTCCATTGACGTTGTTCTGGGTTATTCGGACGTTGATTCGGGGACCGTGCAGCAACTGTTCAACGTAAGCGGCGCGGGCTTGATCGCGCTTGGCCGCTACAACCATAACCTTAACCGGATAGAGGATTACGAACACAAAGTCACATTCGGCGTCGACTATAAGGCTTTCCAGAACAAGGTATTGATCGGAAGCGCGTCGTTAGTGCCCGACATCACGCTGCATCCGGTCAGCGTTGCATACTCCGGCGTGTTGCGCAGAGACCAGAATGATTTGAATTTTTACGCGAGTCTTACCTACAACCCGCTCGAAGGCGGAAACGACGCGGCGCAAAGCGATTTCAAGGCGGCGCGCGGGAGTGGCGGTGGCGCGTCGGCGGAGTACGTAATCTGGCGTTACGGCGTGAATTACCTGCGGGCTTTGCCTGACGACTGGACATTGCGCATGACCGCAAGCGCGCAGACAACCCGCAATGGGCTGGTGGCCGGTGAACAATTCGGCATTGGTGGCGCCAACAGTGTGCGCGGGTTCAACGAACGCACTTACTCCAACGATAAAGGCCACCAGGCAACGGCGGAGATTTATACACCGGAACTTGCGGGGAAAATCGGGTTTCAGGGCGGGCGCCTCAAACTGCTTGCGTTTTATGACACCGGCAGTTTGTCCCGGAATTTCCTGCAAGTGGGCGAGCAGACCGGGTTAAGTGTTGACAGCATCGGTCTCGGCTTGCGGCTCACTTTCCGTGAGAAATTCAATTTGCGCATGGATTACGCGCAGGTCTTGCACGACGGTGGGCAGGACGCAGCCATTCGCGACGGTCGGCGCAACTCCAATACTTTTCATGCATCGGCAATTTTTGTCTATTAAAGCGGCCTCAGCTTCGGAGCGGCGAGGTCATTTTGGATTAATGCTTCGCATCAAGGGCTTGCGGGGCACGATTTGCCCCGCTATTGCCAGTAACAAAGTTCAAGAATTCGTCAGGAAACGTGATTTTGTGCACTTCTCTTGGGTATTGGATTGGCATACTGTTGGCTCAATATGTGCGATTGGGCACAACTATTGCTGAGTCACAAGGTCGAAATTCTCTAGCCGGCGGCTTTCGCTGGATAGGAAATTAACCGCATTTGATTCAGAGCGTTATCGTAGCTGATAGCCGGCAAGCCAAAACCTGAGGAGGGGATGGAGGCCGATGTGTGCCTATATTGGTACAGGCCTGACGTTTTTTGGGGCACTGGGAAGTTGTTAACCGGCGGCCAAATGGGTCGCTGGCTTGGAGTGTGGACCATGAAAAAATCGAGTCGCGTTAGACGCAAATCCTGGCAGCGCAATCTCGTCGCCTTGGCGGTGGCTTCCTGTTTTGCCACGGAGATCTACGCCGCCAACCCAGCGCCGGGAACGCTCCCGCTCGGGCCGCAGGTGATCAACGGCCAGGTTTTCTTCAACTACAACGGCAACCTGCTTCAGATAACCAATAGCTCGGGCGCGATCATCAACTGGCAGGCGTTTTCGATCGGCGCCGACGCAATCACCCGCTTCCTTCAGCAGTCGGCATCCAGCACTGTGCTCAATCGAGTAGCGGCCGGAAATCCCTCGGAAATACTCGGTAAATTGCAGTCTCAACTGCCGAATGGAACAACCGGTGGTCGCGTATTCCTGATCAATCCGAGCGGGATAGTGTTCGGCGCAGGTGCGCAGATTGACACGGGCGGTCTCGTCGCGTCCACGCTGGGTTTGTCGGATGCGGATTTTCTCGGCGGGCGCAACCGTTTTACCGAAGTGGCCGGCGCCGGCAGCATCGAAAACCAGGGCAAGATCACGACACCCACCGGCGGCACGATCTATCTTGTCGCGCCGAATATTACCAATTCGGGGATTATTCGCAGCGAAGGCGGAGAAGTCGTTCTTGCTGCCGGCAAGAGCGTGGAACTCGTCAATGCGAACTCGCCCGATATGCGGGTCACGATTACGGCGCCCGACAATCAGGTGGTTAATCTCGGTCAGATCATCGCGCAGGGCGGCAAGGTCGGCATTTACGGCGGCTTGATACGGCAGGCTGGCGTGGTCAACGCCAACACCGCGGTGCGGGG
>JAYVME010000401.1:0-8151 GCA_043759115.1 Betaproteobacteria bacterium
CGTGATGACCCTCGGCGGCATGGGCTATGCGAAGGAATACCATGTCGAGCGCTACCTGCGCGAGTCGTTTATTCCGCGCATCACACCGGTCAGCCCGCAACTGATACTGTGCTTTATCGCGGAAAAAATACTCGGACTGCCGAAATCGTATTAAAGCACCCCTGCCTGGGGGGGGTAACCGAGCGGTCCGCTGAATTCCCTGTCGTGTTCCAGCGACGGCAGCATGGTGCGCACGCGTGCAACTTCGGCGGAGTCGATTTCCGCCATTGCGATGCCCGGTTCGTCGCCCAGTTCCGCGAGTATCCTTCCCCACGGATCTATGATCAACGAGTGTCCGTACGTCATCCGGTTGCTGGGATGATCGCCGCACATAGCCGGCGCGAATACATAGCTCAGGCTCTCGATCGCGCGCGCGCGCAGCAACGCATGCCAGTGGGCAACCCCGGTTTCGCGCTGAAACGACGACGGAACTGCCAGAAACAACGCGCCGGCTTTGGCTAACGCGCGATAAAGCTGCGGGAAGCGCAGGTCGTAGCAGATGGTCATGCCGAGCGGGCCCCACGGCGTCGCCGCGATAACCGCCTGATCGCCGGGCTGGTAGGCGCTTGATTCGCGTATGACCTTGCCACTCGGCAACGTGACGTCGAACATGTGAATCTTGTCGTAACGCGCAACGATCCCGCCGTCGGATGACAACAGATACGAGCGGTTGACCATGCGCTCATCGTTGACCTTGATCGTCAGCGAGCCGATCAACAACCACGCCCGTGCTTCGCGTGCCAGCACCTGCAACCGTGCCAGCGCCGGATGCACCTCTTCCGCATGGGAATTCTCGCGCATGACGCGGCCGCTGCCGTCGAGCAGCGTGGCATACTCGGGCAACATGATGAGGTGCGCGCCGCGCTCTGCGGCGGAACGAATACCCGTCTCAACCGCGCGCAGATTGGCGTCAAGATTATTACCGGAATTGAGCTGCACGCAGGCAACTCTGAACGCCGTCATACGCTGCGTAACCCGGGAATCGTTCCCGTCACGTGGTTACCGGACACAAGCAACGCAAAAACTCGCGGCATGCGGCGGAAATCCCGCTTACTTGCCCGTGCCTGCGGCACGCTTCGCGACTTCCTTCATGACCTGATCGGTAATATCGACCTGCGCGCTGTTATACACCGCCTGCTGGACAATCAGATCGAACTTGCCGGCCTCGGCGACGTTCTTGATGATCACGTTAAGCTCGGCGAGAAAACCCGCGAACGACTCGCGCTTGCGCGCTTCGAGTTCCTCCATAACACTGCGCTGCATTTGCTGATATTGTTGCGCCATCGCGGCGAACCGTTTTTCCTTGGCCTGCCGGTCGGCCGCCGGCATGGTCGCGCTATTTTTTTCCAGGTCAACCTGCAGATCATTGCCCTGTTTCTGCATTTCCTGTAACTGCTTCTCGCGCGCCGCGAATTCTTTTTTCAGCATCTCGATGGACTGCTTGGCCATCGCCGACTCGCTTTCAATGCGTGCGACGTTGACGTAGCCGATTTTGAGCGGTTGAGCGCCGGCTTGCGTGGACAGCAAGACCAGCAAGATCGGGGCGCAATATTGGATTAATTTTTTCATCGGCTCTCCAGGGTCGCGTGACCCGAGTTTATGTGAACCCCGGCGGGGTTAGAAACGTTCCCGCGCGGTGCACAGCACCGCAATGCGCGGACGTAGAAACAGCAGGTAGGCACGTCGGTATTTAAAATAATCATGCGGCCCGATCATCGCGTTTACTCTTCCTAGCAACGTCGCTACCATAGCACATCATTGAAATTTTAGGGCGTCGCCGCTGTAGTCTGCGCGACGAGTTTTTGCAGGCGATCAGATTCGGCGCGGGCCTCGGCGAGGAGCTGATCCCAATCGTCCGGGGGCTGCCCGCTTTCCAGCATCTTGCGGAAGATCCGATAAGCATCATCGCCGCTTTCGTAAGCACGCTTGGTGTCCTCGTCATTGACCCAAGTGTAAAGGATCACTTTGGTCGCCGCGTGATACCGAAAAAACAGCCGGTACTGCTGGAAGAATTTAGCTCGAAACCAGTGCTTGTAGTCTTCCCCAAGAGTATTGCCTTGGCGGTATTCGGTCCTTGCCGGATCCTGCGGAATCACCGCGAACGCGAGCTTCGCGATGGCGGCGAGCCGCTTTGTGGCGTTCTTCCTGGTGAAACTACTCGGGTCTTTCCGCTTCAGCCCTTCGACCCGCTGGATCAGCGCTTCAACCTGATTAAGGAACAGCGGGTGTGCAAAAATCGTCCAACCGTTGACGACCAGCGGCGCCGGCTTACCACCACTCATTCATCGTCTGCCGAGAGAGCTGCGTCGAGATCGACTTTGACACCGCCGACCAGAGACTGAATACGCTGCACAAGGCCTGTGTCGACCGCGCGAAGCCGTTCCGGGTGGCTGGCGATATCACGTGCGAGGAACCCCAAGAACTTCCCAAGCACCGGATCATCGCCTTCGGTAACATCGGCGCGCGTGAGCACCACTTCGCCATCCCGGATGGTGTAGTGGATCTTGTCGCGCTTTCCGAGCTTGAGCGTGCGGCGAACGGTTTCCGGCACCGTGGTCTGGTAGCGGTCAGTGAGCGTGGATTCGACTTCGAGGGGCGCGGCCATGGCACTCTTCCGTGAAATGAGTGAATGCGCAAATGGTAATGCGCTTGCATTACCGCGTCAATGCATTTGCATTGTCTGCATTTTCGCGCACTGAGGTCGGGGCGCTGGGGAGGCTTCTTTCAATTTAAAAAACAATAACTTGAAGCGTTTTACGCTCCTCAGGACGGCCTAGTTAGGCGGTCTATTCGGTAACCACTTTCTCCACGACCGTGCGCGTTGCCGTCCAGCGCGACGGCGGTTTTCCACCGGGCAACTCAACCATGCCTTCCATCGCATTGTCGGTCACGTGACCGGCAAACCGCGCGACATCCTTGCCGTTGGCGAGCGTAAATTTTAAATCATCACCACGTAATGTCAGGTAAGACTTGAGCGGCTTGCCAGCGGCTGATGCCGTACCCTCGACGACCTGGAAGCGCTGCTTCAAGGTGAGATCATAGGTCGGCCCGCCGGCAACTTTGATTTCCCAGGTGCCGGCGATCCGGGCCGGCACATACCACAATAAAACATTCGCGCGCGGCACCCCGGTCACGCCTTCCTTCTCCGGAACATCGAATGCGAAATCGTCGTCGGGACGCCATTCCCCAAGATGATAGTCGTGCGACACCACGCGCACGCCCGGCTTCAGCTCATTGAAGATCTTGGCGCGCAGATTCATCATCATGGCGGGCAGCAGATACAGCGTGAGCACCGAAGCATTGCTCAGATCGGTCTTGAAAACGTCCTGTTCCACGAAACGCACGCGCCCGGCGACGCCGAGCTTCTGCGCCTTATCATTGCTGAGCCTGACAAGCTCGGGATCGATGTCGACGCCCATGCCGCCCGCCTTGTAGCGCTGGGCCGCGGTCAGGACGATGACGCCATCGCCGGAACCGAGATCGATCACGAAGTCGCTCTCGCGAACGTTGGCCATCCGCAGCATCTGATCGACCACCACCTGCGGCGTCGGCACATACGGTCCACCGGTGCGTTCGATGTCCGCGTCCGCCGCCCAGGCCGGCGCGGCACACAGGACCAGAACAATCAGCAGCCGCGATAAACCGCGGCCGCACTGCGTTGCAAATGTCATTGCCGTTGCTAGAACCGCAACTTATCGCCCGGATTGATCGGGAACACCTTGACCGGAAAGCCGCCCAGCGCATCCATGTATTCCTGCGGCGTGCCCTTCAACTGCGGGATCGTACCGTAATGCATCGGGATCACGTATTTCGGCCGCAGATACTCCTTGGTGGCCTTGGCCGCGTCTTTCGGGTCCATCACGAAATGCCCGCCGATCGGCATCATGATCAAATCCGGATTGTAGTATTCGCCGATCAGCTTCATATCACCGAAGAGACCGGTATCACCCATGTGGTAAATCTTGAAACCGTTCTCGAGTTCGATGATGAAGCCGACCGGTTCGCCACCGACGAGTGTGTGCTGCTTTTTGGTCGCCGGGTCGGTCCACAGCATCTCCGAGCTGTGCTCGGCGTGGGTTTGCGTAATCTTCACGCCGGGGAACGGCGTGATGGTGCCGCTCTTGTTCATGCGCGGCAACAGTTCCGGTGACAGCTCGCCGAGCGTCTGCAGCTGCTGATTTAGCCCCGCGGGCGCCCACACCGGCGCATTATTCTTCTTCGCCAGTGCAACCGCGTCGCCCAGATGATCGCCGTGCGCATGCGTCACGAGAATCAGATCGATTTTTCCCAGCGCATCGAGGTTCTTGTATTGCGCCGGCGTCTTAGGGTTACCCAGTATCCACGGGTCGATCATGATGACTTTGCCGGTGGGCGTCGTAATACGCATTGCCGATTGACCCAACCACCACACTTCAATGTTGCCGCTGGTACCCGCATCGCGACTCGGTGGCGATGCACAACCGGCGACGAGCGCCAGCACGGCCAGCATACCCAGAATATTCCGCAATATGTATTGCATGGTTTCCTCCCGAAATAAGTTAATGCTGCGGTTTTACGAACTTCAACACGAATTCGTCATTGGGCTGATTGGGCTTGAAGACGGCCGCATCGCGCGGATCAGCCGGATTGCGCAGGAAACCGCCCTCCGCAACCAGCTTGAAACCCGCCGCCTCAACTTCGCGCAGCACCACGGCCTCGTCGATGCGATGCAGCGATTTGCCCACGCTTAAGCCCGCGCCGGGCCGCGCCGAGTGATCGGCAACCACATAAAATCCGCCCGCCTTGAGCGCATTGTAAATTGCGCGATTCATTTTCTCACGATCCACCGCCTGATAAGTCGTATCGTGATAGCCAAAGTTAAAGGTCGCCAGATCGAGATTTCGTGCGTCCGGCGGCAGCGGATCGTCCAACGGGCGCATGACGTGCACGACGTTTTTCATGGCCGGCGTTTTCATTCGCTCTTCGAACCGGCCCTTGAGCCGCTCGACGGTTTCAGGCGTGTTCTGGGCATAGACTTTGCCCGTGCCGCCGACCGCGCGCGCGAGCAGTTCGGTGGTATAACCGGCCCCCGCATCGAGATCGGCCACCGTCATGCCGGGCCGCACGTCCATGAACGCGAGAAACGGCACCGGCTTGCGGCGCACGTCGTTCACACGGTCGGCTTCGCCGCGATCGGGGCTTGCCACCAGCGCATGGAAATCCGGCGCCGGCGCATGCGCCGCGCAACCCGCCATCACGCCGGCAACAAAGCCGGCAACCAACCCGTTCCGTATGCCCGCTATCATCATATTTCTCCGGAAATCCGCACCAGCATCACTTGGCTGGCACATCCGTGCACTCAATTCGAATTTCGAGCGGAGTGCGCGTGCGGTCAAACGCCTGTTGCACCGTTTGCCTGACCCTGACCATATCCTCTTTGGCCAAATCGTTGCTTGATTCGAGTTTATCGGCATCGGCCAATATGGCCTGCAACGATTCGCCCTGGTTGCGGAATTGCTCGGTGGCCTGCGCGATATTGCCAAGTTGGTCGCAAGTCACCACGGCGGCGACCGGCGCGCAATAGAGGAACAGGGATAGATATACGGTTAGTCGCACAAGTCCGCTGCATCCGGTAAATTCGGTATGTTAAACCAGTCGCACTAACTGCGCACGGGCATAACGATCAGTGCCCTGGCGTGCGCATCATGTCGGCGTATAACGTCCTCGATCCCGCGGCCGGCTTTAAAACCCAGTCGGTCGCCGCGCGTGCGCGCGACCCGCCAGTCCAGAAAGCCACCACCAGTGATTGCGATTCTCATGTCCGTGCCGCCCCGGTGCTTGATCGACTGCAATGCTAACGCGTTATCATCATGTTTTGGCGCGTGCCGCGCCAGCGCCGGCCAGCGTCGTCCAGGGGAGTCTCATGACAGACCCGCAATGGTTCAAAACCGACGAGATGACGCGCATCGGCGACCTGCCCGCTGCCGCGGACATTCCTGCCATCACCGCAATCTACGGTCACCATGTTTTACACGGGCTGGCGACGTTCGAAGTCGAGCCGCCCGACACGGCCGAAATGACGCGCCGGTTCGCGACGATACGCGAACTCGGGTTGCCGTATCTCGCCGCGGTGATCGGCGACAGCGCGAACCTCGCATCGATCAGGCTGCACGAAAAATTCGGCTTCAAACGAGTCGGGATGCTGCCGGCGGTCGGGTTCAAGTTCGGCCGCTGGGTCGATTCGGTCCTGATGCAGCGCGACCTGGCAGACGGTCAGCGCACGGCGCCGGTTTAGCCGCCTCGCGCCGCCGGTTCAGCGCACCGCAACCGCGCCTCTGCCCGGCGCAAACACGTAGACCCGGATCCACTTCGCGCGGGGCGCCCGGCTAAACCTGCTCTTCGAGTCCGACTTTTTCGCGCCAGTCCTTGCTCTTGAACACGAGTGGCTTCAAGCCGAGCAATATCAGCACTCCAGCGACGACAAACATCGCAATGGCGAGCGGCCGGTCGAAAAATATGCCGTAACTGCCGCCGGACATCGCGAGCGACTGGCGCACCGACAATTCGAGCATCGGCGACAGAATCAGGCCGAGCGCGATCGGCGCCGGCTCGAAACCGGTCTTGCGCAACACGTAACCGAATGCGCCCATGCCGAGCATGATCCACACGTCCACCACGCTGTTGCTGACTGAATACACGCCGAGAATGCAAAAGCACAAAATCGTCGGATACAGGTACGAATACGGAATGCGCAGCAGGTTCACGAACAATCCCACCAGCGGCAGGTTGAGTATGAGGAGCACGACGTTGCCGACGTACATGCTCGCGACAAAACCCCAGAACAATTCAGGCTGCTGCGTGATCAGCAACGGCCCGGGCGATATGCCGTGCACCATGATCGCGGCGAGCATCACTGCCGTGATCGGCCCGGTCGGGATGCCAAGCGCCAGCATCGGCACGAACGCGCCGGTCGCCGCGGAGTTGTTCGCCGATTCGGGCCCGGCCACGCCTTCGATCGCGCCGTTGCCGAAGCGCTCGGGATGCGGCGACATCCTGCGTTCGATGCCGTACGACACAAACGAAGAAATGATATGCGCCGAGCCGGGAATGATGCCGATGAGGAAGCCCAGAACGCTGCCGCGGGTGATCGGACCTATCGACAGCTTGATTTCCTCGAGCGACGGAATCAATTGCCGGAGCGTCGGGCGCTGAATCGGCGGCGGCGTCGGCTGGCCCGCCGTCAGCAGGATTTCAGACAAACCAAAGAGCCCGACCGCAACCGGCACGATGCCGATGCCATCGCTAAGTTCGATGAGCCCGTAACTAAAGCGTGTATAGCCGCTCATTGCATCGATGCCGATCATGCCGAGGAGCAGACCTACCGCCGCCATCGCCAGTGTCTTCAGCATCGAGCCGCCGCTCATGTAAGACAACACGAAAAATCCCATCAGCAGCAACGCCGTGTATTCAGGCGGGCCGAAACGCAGTGCAAACGATGCGAGAGTCGGCGCCAGCAGCATGAGCGCGACGACCGACAGCGTACCCGCGACGAAGGATCCGATCGCCGCAATGGCGAGCGCCGGCCCCGCGCGCCCGCGCTGCGTCATGGCGTAGCCGTCGATGCATGTCATCACCGATGCCGCCTCGCCCGGTATGCGCATCAGGATGGACGTGGTCGAGCCGCCGTACATGGCGCCGTAGTACACGCCCGCGAGCAGTACGATCGCAATAATCGGATTCAAGCCGAACGTGGCTGGCAGCAGCAAACTGATTCCCGCCAGCGGCCCGAGGCCCGGCAGCATGCCGACGAGAGTGCCGATCACGCAACCCGCGAAGGCGTACGCCAATACGGAAGGTTGCAGCGCCACGGAAAAACCCAGCATTAAATTGCCGAAGACGCCATCCATCACAAACCCCACGGACCGGTCGGCAACTGCACCTTAAGCAGGGTTGCAAACAGAAAATACGACAGAAACGCAAAGCCGAATGCAACCAACACGGTGGGGACCGGCCGCTTGCGCTCGACCACGCCCAACATGAAGACCAGCAGCGCGATCATCGTCAGCCGGTAGCCGATGCGCTCCAGCACAAATATCGCCACGCCGCACGCCACGAGCATGACCATGCCGCGTC
>JAYVME010000402.1:0-3519 GCA_043759115.1 Betaproteobacteria bacterium
CAGGTCATGTTGGCATCGCTGATCGGCGTGGTAATCAACGTTCTCCTGGATTCCGTGCTGGTGAAAGTAATGGGCGTGGCCGGCATCTCGTTGGCAACCACCGTCGCGGGGGCGGTTTCGACCGCGATTTTGCTGGTTACCGCTCACGCATTCAAAGGGGCGCAGTGGATCGACATCGCCAGTCTGGTGTTTAGCTGGTTGCTGTTCTTGACCCTGATCTTGTGCCTCCATTATGAAAGCTATCCGGGTGTGGCGGTGGCGTCGTTGTCTTTGATCATAATGTTTTCAACGTTCTGGCAAACACGACGCGGCCTCGGATTGAGGACTGCCTGATTAACGTGCGCCGGTTTTACTTTTGAACAGCGCCTGGTATTCCTGCGCCACGAGCGCATTGACGCGGGAAGCGCTGAATAAATCCATCGTCCTGATTTCGGCGGCGCGTCCCATTTGTTCTTTTTTGCCGGCGTCCGACAGCAGACCGATCAGCGCGTCGGCGAGTGCTGCTGCGTTCTGCGGGGGCACGAGTATGCCGGTCTCGCCGTCGACGACAGCGTCCCTGAGGCCGACGATCGAGGTGCCGACCGTCGGCACCCCGAGTGCCGCGGCCTCGATGACGACATTGCCAAAACCCTCGCGGTAACTGGGCAGGCACAGCAGATCGGCGGCCGCCAGGTATTTTTCCGGCGCCGGCTGATAGCCGGTGCAGCGTATGCGCGGATGATCACGCAGCGTTTGCAGGATTTCCGCGGGCAGCGCGTCGCGCTCGGGTTCGAGGGGGCCGACCACCAGCAGATAGCAATCCGGGCATAGGTGCAGCACCCGATCAAAAGCAGTGACTAATTCAACGATGCCTTTGTCGCGCGTCACCCGTCCGATAAAAGCGATAACCGCCGCGTTCTCCGGAATCGACAGGGCGGCTTTGGTTTCGACGGCGGGATATCGCCGCGCGGCGCGCTTTATTTTATCCACATCGACGCCGGCAATAGAGCCGGCGCCCAGCACCTTGACCTGACCGGCGCGACACAGGCCTTCGGCCATCAGAAAATCTCGCTGGCTTGCACTGTCGGCATAACATTGCGTATTGAGGTGGGTAATCAGCCAGTCGCTCATTCTGGCGAGCCAGCGCACCGGACCCGACAACGTCGCCCACGGCTGGCCGGTAAAAGTATGCAGGCGCAACGGCACGCCCGCAAAGATCCCGGCCAACGCGCTCAGCAGACCGGCCTTGGGCGTGGTCGAATGCACGATGTCGAAGTTGCCGCGGCGGTAGAGGCGCCATAGCCGAATCAGCGCACTCAAGTCGGCGATGGGTGAGATCATGCGCGCCATTTCAACCGCGTGGACGGTGACGCCGGGCAAGCGCTCCAGTGCCTCGAATCCCGGCCCCCGGCTGCAGACGAGATCAAGCGCATGACCCGCTGTCACGATCGCATCGATCTGACCGCCCAGATTGTGAATCAGGGAGAACGGAATCGTCGCGATCCTGCAGATTTTCATGGCCGCGTCACGGCATGATTTGCCGGACGATTTTCTGTGACAGAGGCAGCGGAGTTAAACCGGCCGCCGGCATAGTAGTAGGCGATCTTGGCCAGCTCAAGCACGGTATTGCGCGCGCTCGCCTGCGAGCGCCACCAGTCCTTGTGGAATTCTTCATAGGGGGTGGCGACGACGGTGATGCTGATGCCGGTGTCGGCGAACGCGCGCTCGAGGATGAGCTTGGCGCGCCGCGTGTGATAGGGGGATGTCACGACCAACAGGCTGGCTCCAGGATGGGCGAATTGGGTTTTGAGCGCTGCCGCTTCCTGGGCCGTGCTTAGAGAACCGTGCCCGAAGGTCAGGGTATCCCGAGCGGGCACGCCTTTTTTCAGAAGAATCTGCTTGTGTATATCGACTTCGTCCGGAAGCACGATGCCAAGTGCTTCAAGTTGACCGGCCAGCGTTTCGTGAGCCGGGATGCTGAGGTAGATCCTGGGGGCATAGTGCTGCTGGTACAGGTCCGCGGCATACAGGGAACGTTCGAATGAGCCGGCCAGCACGATGATCGCATCGGCGGGGCGTGGATTTTCCGCAAGCTGCAGCCAGTAGCCGGCATAGCCCAATGCCGCGACCGATAGTCCGGCGACCAGCACGCACGCGCCACCAGCCCACGCCACGCAGCATTTCAGGCAGGATCGGGTGGGCTCCATGCGGCGAGTTCTGGACCTAAGTCGGAATTAACCGGATTTTGGAAAATAATAACAACGAATGCCGTGCCACGTTCCCACCGTCTTTCCCAGATCGATGACAAACCCGACTATACCCAATCCCAGAAGAGCCTCTACTGGATGTTCCTTGAAAAAAACGATACTTCGCGATTTCACCGTCGGGACAAGAAACGTTCTGGCCAGAAAATAAAACAGGCATAGCGTTACGGCGGCCGCGACCGACGCGGTGGCCGTGAACGCGAACAACAACGGCGCGACCGCGTACGCGTAGGGCATCCAATAGCCTTCCAGCGCGACCGACGGCTTGGCGTAGATGACGGATTTACGGTAGAGGTGGGCAAGGTTGGAAGAAAAATTAAAGCCGATATAAGTAATTCTCACTGCTTCGTTGACACCTCTTGCTATCTTCAATTTCCTGAGCTTGCGCAACCACGCGGCGTCATAGCCGGCGCGCCGCCCTTCCAGAAACAAACCGGTTTTTTCAAATACCGATTTTCTTGCCAGCGTGGTCGGCACGCAGGGCCGGTTCCTGCGGTAACCGTATGTTTGCGCGACCGCGCAGCGATCCACCCAGTTTTCTCCCACCAGATAGACCACGCCGGAAACCACGTCGAGACGGTTGTCCTGCACGAACCGGAATTGCTGTTCAAGCCAGGTCTTATCGAAGTTCTGCCCGCAATCCATGAACGCCAGCCATTCGGTTTTGGCGTGGCGTATCCCTACGTTCTTGGACGAGGCGGGATTATCGGTGTGTTCAAACAGGTTCAGGAATCGGGTCGAAAATCTATGCTGATTTTCCAGAATCCAGCGCTCGATAACGGCCGAGGTGTCGTCGCTGGACGACGAATTGACGAATACGGCTGTCGTGGCGGGAAGCACCTGTCCGCCCACCCGCTCAAGCGTATATTCAATGCTATCTTTTTCGTTGTAATAAGGGACTATTACGGTGATTTCGGGGCTCATATTTGTGTTTTAAGTAACCCTTGAACCATTCTATGGTTGCGGTGACGCCTGCTTCGAACGAGTGTCGCGGGGACCAGCCGAAATCCCGGTTGACCTTTACAAAGTCCATGTACTGGCAATCAATTTCTCCGATGGTCGCCTTGCCTTTCATCATGGCCAGAATGTTCCTGAACGCCCTGGTCTGGCCGGAGAGTCGGTAGACAGTTTCCAGGATTTCACGAACCGACTGCGGCGTGTTGGTTCCTGCATTATAGATTTGCCCGCGAATTTTTACGGGATTCTTCGCGAGCGCTTCGCCGATGCGCAGGTAGAGGTCGGCCACATCCTCGACGAAAATAAAATCCCTGATCTG
>JAYVME010000403.1:0-3515 GCA_043759115.1 Betaproteobacteria bacterium
TCAAGAACTTCGATGCCAACCAGATCATCGCGCGCGGGAGGAAGCTATTGGCATCACGCTGACCCTCAAACTCACCGACCAAGCCGAGGCGGACCTCGCAGAGATATGGGCCTACCTCACGGTCGAGGCTTCAGAAGCGACCGCGACGCGCTTTCTGTCGGCCATCGAAGCGGAATTTCAAGTGCTCCAGCGCACACCGCTGATCGGCCCGCGACGCGAGCAATTCGGACCTGGTTTGCGTGTGACCTTCCATGCGCCGTACGCGATCTACTACCTGCCGACTGAACAAGCGTTGCTCATCGTCCGCGTCCTGCATGGCGCGCGCGATGCGGCAGCGATCGCCGAACACGGCGGCTTTAGCTCATGACGGAATCACAATGCGGCGAACGGCTAATGCGCTACCCTTTACGAATTCGCCTCCCACAGGATAACGCCCGCACCGGTTTTGGCTTCGACCTGGGCGAGGAAGGTCTCGAGTTCTTCCTGCACCACCTGATAGAGCGTCGTTTCCTCAGGGCGCCGCCGCTCGTAGGAAAAGGCAGCACGATGGCCAGCCGGCGCTGACTGCAGCGCTTGTCCCATGATGTGCGCTTACCGACAGCAATCTCGTACATTACCGCCTGCAATTACGCGGCTAGTGTGCGCAGGAAGATCGTCAGTAATTTGTCATCGGGCAGTGCAACGCGCCCATTCGCCAGCACCTTTTCTCGCGGCCTGTCGCGCTCCAGCATATCCGCAGCCTGCTGTCCGGCCTCGCGGTTAATTGTACGTGCACAAACCCATTTTTACTTGTTTTTCTCGCGCCTCAAACCACGCCGGCCGTGCGCAGCCTTGCAATATCCTCTTCCGTATATTTCAGTTCCCGCAGTATCTCCTCCGTATGCGCCCCCACCCGCGGTGGCGGCAGCGTCGCCCGCGGACCGTCATGCGCGAGTTTGAACGGGGACAGCAGCAACGTCACGTCGCGGTCAACGCCCGGCACATTGGGAAACGTGTGCAGCACCCCGCGCGTCTGTGTCTGCGGATGTTCGAGCATTTCCGCGACGGTGCGGATGCGCGCGGCCGGCACGCCCGCGTCGTTGAGAGTTTCCTCCCACTCGGTGGCGCTGCGAGTGAGCAGCACACGCGCGAATTCCTGCTGCAGTTCACTACTATTGCGCCGCCGTTCTTCGACATCCATGAACCGCGAATCCGACAGCAAGCGTTCGAGCCCGAGCGCGCGGCACAGTCGGTGATACTGGTGATCCTCGTTGGCGCCCAGCGTGATCTGTCCTTCGCGAGTGTCATAGGTGCCGGCCGAGGGACTGCGGCTGGCGGGTTCGTTGCCGCGCTGCTTAGGCACGTTGCCGGTGCAGAAATAGTCGGTCGCATAGGAACTCATCAGCATGAATGCGGCGACGGCTGGTTCGTCGAGCCGACAATATTCACCGGCGTGAAAAATTCGATGCGCATCGCGCAGGAGGAAGTGTTCGGGCCCGTGCTGTCGGTGATTCCATTCAAGGACGAAGAGGAAGCGATCGCCATCGGCAACGACGTCGTCTACGGACTCGCCGCCGGCGTGTGGACGCAAAACATGCGCCGCGCGTTTCTGATGGCTGAAAAATTACAAGCCGGCACCGTCTGGGTCAACACCTACCGCGCCGTGAGCTATCTTTCCCCGTTTGGCGGTTACAAGAGGAGCGGGCTCGGGCGCGAAAGCGGGCAGGAGATGATCAAGGAATATCTGCAAACCAAAAGCGTGTGGATCTCAACCGCGAAGGAAGTGCCGAATCCGTTCATAATGCGGTGAATAAACCGTTCGGCCGTCAATGACGCTATCTTAAGGAAAACAACCGCTCAACGCAGAGGACGCAGAGGACGCGAAGGTGCGCGGAGTAAAACTTCCGGGACAAAGTCACAATAAAATACAGGCTTTCCTCTGCGAACCTCTGCGGCCACAGCGTCCTCTGCGTTGTGAGTTGGTATTGAACGAATACCTGCCACGCGATAGCCACATCTACATCGCAAAGGATAGAGTTCAATTTCGCATCATGCCGAGAAAAGCTAAAACTTCGAGCGGCAACGTCTTTCTGGATTTGGGATTTCCGCCCCACGAAGCGGAAGTAATGCTGCTGCGCGCGAAACTGGCGGAAGCCCTGCGTGTCTGGATGGAACGCGAGGGACTGACGCAATCAGCAGTTGCCAAGCGTCTACGCATCACTCAGCCCCGCGTGTCCGAAATCGTTCGTGGCAAGGTCGAACTACTGTCTCTGGATTATCTGGTCGGGATCTGCGCCAAGGCGGGCATTCCGGTCGGCGTACGTCTGGCGGCGTGATGAAATGTTGCTCTGACCCGGTATAGTTTCCAAAAAATACTATTTTTATGAGTTTGACATCATATTATCTTTACACCATAATATATAAATGAAATGGGAAGTTGAATTCCATCAGGATTTCGATCCCGAGTTTGACGCGTTGCCCGAAGACGTGCAGGACGAAATTCGTGCCCTTGCGGGTGCGCTTGAAGAAATAGGTCCCCTGCTCGGCAGACCCCGCGCCGATACCCTCAACGGTTCCCGTCATGCGAATCTGAAAGAACTGAGGTTCGATGCGTCTGGCGGCGTCTGGCGCGTCGCGTTCGCTTTCGATCCCAGGCGCAAGGCGATTCTACTGGTTGCGGGCGACAAATCGGGAATCAGCCAGAAACGGTTTTACCGTCAGCTTATTAAAAAGGCCGATCGTAGATTTGACGATCATCTATCACGCATTAAGAAGGAAAGGGCGTAGCCATGGCGATCACACTGAAAGACAAAATGAAGGGACTGAGCTCAGCGCGACGGAAAAGAATCGAATCGCGCACAGCCGAACTGGTCAAAGAGCAAATGACATTACAAGAACTACGGCGCGCCCGCAAGCTGACGCAAGTCAGCGTGGCCAGGGAACTCGGCATCACCCAGGATAGCGTTTCGCGCCTCGAACAGCGCAGCGACCTTCTGCTTTCCACCTTGCGAAAAACGGTCGAGGCGATGGGCGGCAATCTCTCCCTCGTCGCGGAGTTTCCAGACCGGGAGCCGGTAGTCCTCTCCGGCATCGCCGAAATTGAACCGCCAGCGCATCGCCCGACCCGGCGCAGACACACTCACGCGTAGCATTTTTCAATCGCCTCTCCATAGGAGTAGTGAAAAACGTGGCCTGTCCCGAAAATGGCACCCTATCGCGCAGTAAGTTTCCTCTCCCTATTCGGCGGCTAAAAATGCAGCGGCCTCGGGCGCGAAAGCAGCCAGGAAATGATCAAGGAATACCTGCAGACCAAGAGCGTGTGGATCTCGACCGCGAAGGAAGTGCCGAATCCGTTTATCATGCGGTGAAGGTACTTGGCGACTGTTACATTTAGGCGGATAATTTCTGCGTGCGAATATGTCCCGAATAATTTTTACCAACGAATTCTAGTTAAGTCCGCGATAGATGCCACGAGCATATGCGAGTCAATGAAACGTCCGGTTGCATAGACCCAAAGTCGTATAGACCATCGAGCC
>JAYVME010000404.1:0-8136 GCA_043759115.1 Betaproteobacteria bacterium
ACGCTCAAGTTCAAGGACAGCCGGCGCTATGCCGAGCGTCTGGAAGAGGCGCGCAAAGAGACCGAGGAAGACGATGCGCTGGTGGTGATGCAGGGCAGCATCAAGACTATTCCACTGGTCGCCGCGGTGTTCGAATTCAAATTCCTCGGCGGCTCGATGGGCTCCGTGGTCGGCGAACGCTTCACGCGCGGCGTGCAGGTATGTCTCGAGCAAAAACTGCCCTTCGTGTGCTTTACCGCCAGCGGCGGCGCGCGCATGCAGGAGGGTCTCCTGTCGCTGATGCAAATGGCGAAAACCTGCGCCGCACTGACGCAGTTGGGCGCCGAAAAGCTGCCTTTTATATCCGTCCTGACCGACCCGACCATGGGCGGGGTCTCGGCGAGCTTTGCATTGATCGGCGACGTGGTATTCGCCGAGCCGAACGCGCTGATCGGTTTTGCCGGGCCGCGCGTGATCGAGCAGACGGTGCGCGAAACGCTGCCCGAAGGTTTTCAGCGCTCCGAATTCCTGCTCCAGCACGGCGCCATCGATCTCATCGTCGACCGGCGCGAAATGCGCGACAAGCTCGCCAACGTCATTACGCTGCTGCTCAAGCTGCCGGCGGCAGCCTGATTGTTACTTGACCGGCCGGTAATTTTCCGTGGTTGAAACGCCGCAGCGCGCGCTCGTGCAGTGGCTCGAGTACCTCGAGCAGCTGCACCCGCAGGCCATCGCGATGGGACTCGAGCGAGTGTCGCGCGTGGCGCGGGCGCTCGGCATCCATCCCGATTTTTCGATCATCGCCGTCGGCGGCACCAACGGCAAGGGTTCGTGCTGCGCGATGCTCGAGGCGATACTGCTGCATGCCGGTTACCGTGTCGGCTGCTATACATCGCCACACCTCCTGCGCTATAACGAACGCGTGCATATCGGCGGCAGCGAGGCAGATGATGGCCTGTTGTGCGCGGCATTTGCGCGCATCGATGCCGCGCGTGGCGACACGTCGCTTACGTATTTCGAGTTCGGCACGCTGGCGGCCATGCTGGCGTTCGCCGAGGCCAAAGTCGATGTCGCGATTCTGGAGGTGGGATTAGGCGGCAGGCTTGATGCGGTCAACGCGTTCGACGCCGATTGTGCGCTCGTGGCGAGCGTCGATCTCGATCATCAGGAGTATCTGGGCGATACGCGCGAAGCCATCGGTTTCGAGAAGGCGGGCATATTCCGTTCCGGTCGCCCGGCGATCTGTGCCGATGTGCGACCGCCGGCAACGCTCGTCGGGCACGCGCAGGAGATCGGCGCCGACTTGCTGGTAATAGACCGTGATTTTGGATTCGCCGCCGACCGCGCGCAGTGGAGCTACTGGGGACCGGGCGGCAAGCGCCATGGTTTGCCCTATCCGGCGCTGCGCGGCGCTTTCCAACTCGGCAATGCGGCGGCATGCCTCACTGCGCTCGATCGAATGCGCGCGCGCGTGCCGGTCACGGCGCAGGACGTGCGCAGCGGGCTCTTGCAGGCAGAAGTGGCAGGCCGCTTCCATGTGCTGCCGGGAAGGCCGCAGGTGATTCTCGACGTCGCGCATAATCCGCATGCGGCGCGCGCGCTGGCGGCCAATCTGGCCAGCATGCCGGCCGGCGGTGGGACCATTGCGGTATTCGCGATGTTCAAGGACAAGGATATCGCCGGCGTCGTCGCCGCGGTCAAAGGACGCATCACGCAGTGGCTGGTGGCCGACGCCGAAGGCGCGCGCGGGGCTAGTGCTGAGCAACTTGCGGCGGAATTGGCGCGCGCCGGGGTGAGCGCACCCGTAGTGCAATATTCCAATGTTGCCACGGCATGGCATGCCGCCTGTGAATTGGCGGCTGACAATGATAAAATTATTGTTTTCGGATCGTTTCTTACCGTTGCCGCAGTGATGCGGGAGCGGCAGCCGCGGTGTATGGTAAAAACTTCGGACGAACATGGCAAAATCCATTAGCGAAGAACAACTGCAACTTAGAAAACGCGCGCGCCGGCGCCTGGTCGGCGCGATAGCCGCGGTGACCGTCATCGCCGTGTTCCTGCCGATGCTGCTCGATCATGAGCCCAAACCGGTCAGCCAGGACGTCAGCATCCTGATTCCATCGCCCAATTCCGGCGTGTTCACATCCAAGATCGTGCCGGTAGCGCCTGGCGCCAAATCCGCGCCCGAGGCTGCCGCCAAGTCCGACGCGTCCACCAGCCCAGTCGCGCCGGCGCCCGCCAAGTCCGATGCGCCCAAGGTCGTTGCGGCATCTGCGCCCAAATCTGCGCCGGTTGCCCCGGTGCCGGAATTCAATGACACGGAAGCGGCGCCGCCCAAGAAGTCCCTCGTTGAAAAGCCGCGGCCCCAGCCCAAACAGGCCGACAAACCCAAAGCCGCCGAGAAACCCAAGGTTGCCGAGAAGCCAAAAGTGACGGAAAAAATCAAACCGGTCGCCAAGGGTGCTGCCGCCTACGTCGTGCAGGTCGCCGCGCTCAACGATGCGGACAAGGCGACGCAGATGCGGGAACAGATCGCCGCCGCCGGCGTCAAGGCGTACACCGAGGTCGTGCCGACCGCCAAGGGCAATGTGACGCGCGTGCGCGCCGGCCCGTTTGCGACGCGCGAAGACGCTGATAAGGCGCGCGACAAATTGAAGGGCATGGGATTGAACGGAAACGTCATTCCGAAATGACCGGGTTCGATTACGCGGTCATTGCAATCGTCGGCCTATCGGTTCTGTTGAGCATCATTCACGGTTTTGTGCGCGAGATTTTGTCGCTGGCATCGTGGGTCGTGGCGTTTCTGGTGGCTGAGGTCTATGCGACCGACGTCGCGCCGCTGCTGCCGGCGGCAATCGCCAATCCGTCGCTGCGGTTACTGGCGGGATTTTTGAGCGTGTTCGTGGCGGTATTGGTGGTGATGACGTTGCTGGCGATCGCGCTGTCGAAATTGATCAGAACCGCCGGACTTGGTTTCGCGGATCGCGCGCTCGGCGGGATATTCGGTCTGGTGCGCGGGTTGGCGATAGTCATGCTCGCGGTACTGCTCGCGGGGATGACCTCGCTGCCGCGGCAACCGGCGTGGCGGCATGCGATGCTGAGCGCACCGTTGGTAACTTTGGCCGACTGGGTTAAAGTCTGGCTGCCGAGCGATTTGGCGAAGCACATCAGCTACGGATAGAGGACGTTATGTGCGGCATACTTGGCGTTGTAGCCAAAAACGCGGTTAACCAGGTGCTCTACGACGGGCTGCTGGTGCTGCAGCACCGGGGCCAGGATGCCGCCGGCATCGTGACCGCCGAGGGCGCTACCTTTCACATGCACAAGGGCGGCGGCATGGTGCGCGACGTGTTCCGCACGCGCAACATGCGCTCATTGCTCGGCGCCTGCGGCATCGCGCACACACGCTACCCGACCGCCGGCTCGGCGTGGTCGGCGGCCGAATCCCAGCCCTTTTACGTGAATTCCCCGTTCGGCATCGTGTTGGGACACAACGGCAACCTCACCAATACCGATCAGTTGAAGAGCGAACTCTTTCGTCAGGACCTGCGGCACGTCAATACGAATTCGGATTCCGAAGTACTGCTGAACGTGCTCGCGCATGAATTGCAGGAAGGGGCGGCCAATTACAAACTCGACCCGGCGACGATATTCGCCGCGGTGTCGGGCGTGCACCGGCGTTGCCGCGGCGCCTATGCGGTGGTGGCCATGATTGCCGGCTATGGGTTGCTCGCGTTTCGCGATCCCTACGGCATCCGCCCGCTCGTGTATGGCAAGCTCGAAACCGAGCATGGTACCGAATATCTCGTGTCGTCGGAATCGGTCGCGCTTGACGCCCTCGGTTTCGAAGTCGTGCGCGACATTGCGCCGGGCGAGGCCATCTTCATCGACGAAGACGGACATTTTTACGCGCAACAATGCGCGCTAAATCCGACGCTCAACCCGTGTATTTTCGAGTACGTGTATCTCGCGCGGCCGGATTCGGTGATGGACGGCATCTCGGTGTATGAGACGCGTTTGCGCATGGGCGAGAGTCTCGCCGACAAGATCAAGCGCGAGTACTCGCAACTTGAAATCGACGTGGTTATCCCGATACCCGACTCCAGCCGGCCGGCCGCGATGCAGCTCGCCAATCGCCTGAACCTGCCGTATCGCGAGGGCTTCATCAAGAACCGCTACATCGGGCGCACTTTTATCATGCCGGGGCAGGGCATACGCAAGAAATCGGTGCGCCAGAAGTTGAACGCGATCGGCATGGAGTTCAAGGGCAAGAACGTGATGCTGGTCGACGATTCGATCGTGCGCGGCACCACCAGCCGCGAGATCGTGCAGATGGCGCGCGAAGCGGGCGCGCGCAAGGTGTTCTTCGCCTCCGCCGCGCCGCCGGTGCGTTTTGCCAACGTTTACGGCATCGACATGCCGACGCGCGACGAGCTGATCGCAACCGGCCGCAGCGACGAGGAGATCGCGCGCGAAATCGGCGCCGATCAATTGATTTATCAGGACCTGAAAGCGCTGATCGATGATGTGCGCTCGGTCAATCCCAAAGTGACGAACTTTGAGGACTCCTGTTTCAGCGGCATTTATGTCACGGGCGACGTGACGCAGGAGTATCTCGACAGGCTGGAAGCGCAGCGCCGCGACAGCAACAAGCAGGCCGAATTCGCGGCGTCGCAGCTCGACCTGAACCTGGAGGTTGTTGACTAGCGCCTGAAAACGAATTTGACAAGTTATCCGTGAGCGGGTAACTTTCGATCTGCGCCGATTTGAGATCAGCTTGCGGGCGCCGCCGGTGAAAGCCGGACGACAAATAAATACGGCTAAAGCGAACCAGAACCCGGTCCGCGCAAGCTGATCGGGTTTTTTATTTTCTGGGACTGGAATTGCGATGACGGACAAATATCAACTGGACACGCTCGCCGTGCGCGCGGGCATCGAGCGCAGCCAGTTCGGCGAGCACTCGGAAGCGCTGTATCTCACGTCGAGCTTTGTATTCAAGTCCGCGGCGCAGGCGGCCGAGCGCTTCGCCGAGCGCGAAGCCGGGCCGATCTACTCGCGCTTCACCAACCCGACGGTGAAAGTGTTCGAAGAGCGGCTCGCGGCGCTGGAGGGCGCGGAGTGCTGTGTCGCCACCGCGTCGGGCATGTCGGCGATCCTCGCCATGACGATGGGACTCCTGAAGACGGGCGATCACGTCATCGTGTCGCAAAGCGTGTTCGGGTCGACGGTGCAGCTTTTCGGCACTATATTCAAGCGCTTCGGGCTCGAGTCCACCTTCGTGTCGGCAACCGACGTTGCAGCGTGGCAAACAGCGGTCAAGCCGAACACGCGGCTCTTGTTTCTTGAGACCCCATCGAATCCGCTGACCGAGATTTCGGATATTCCGGCGCTCGCGGCGGTTGCGAAAAAAGCCGGTGCTCTGCTGGCTGTCGACAACTGTTTCTGCACCCCGGTCCTGCAGAAGCCGCTCGAGCTGGGTGCGGACATCGTGATCCACTCGGCGACCAAGTACCTCGACGGCCAGGGCCGCGTGATGGGCGGCGCGGTGCTGGGTAAAGCGAGCGTCATTCGCGAAGGCGTGTTCGGTTTTCTGCGCACCGCCGGGCCGACGCTCTCCGCATTCAACGCGTGGGTGATCCTGAAGGGGCTCGAGACGCTGCGCATCCGGATTGAAGCGCAATCGGCAAGTGCGCTCGAACTCGCGCGTTGGCTGGAAGCGCAACCGAATGTCCAGCGCGTGTTTTATCCGGGTTTACCGTCGCATCCGCAGCATGCGCTCGCCATGAAGCAGCAGAAAAGCGGCGGCGCCATCGTGTCATTCGAAGTGAAGGGCGGCAAGGACGCGGCGTGGAAAGTGGTTGATAACACGCGGCTTATTTCGATCACCGCCAACCTCGGCGACACGAAGACGACGATCACGCATCCGGCGACCACCACGCACGGTCGTATTTCGCCCGCAGCGCGCGCGGCGGCAGGCATCGGCGATGGTTTGTTGCGAGTAGCAGTCGGGCTCGAAGCGCTCGACGATCTCAAGGCCGATCTGGCGCGGGGACTGGCGGCCTAGGTTGTTTCCAGCGGGTTGAATTCAGCGCCTGCAGTAAACAGACGTGTAGTGGCACTGCGAGTGCAGGAAGTACTCGTGCCCGCTCAGGAACTGATAGATCCGCGAGCGTTGCGGCGCGGCCAGATCGATGCCCTGATCCTCGACGGCAATGATATTGGGTCTCCAGCGCTGCCAATCGTTGGATTCGAGCACATCGAGATCATAGCCTTCGACGTCGACGTTCAGGAAATCGACATGCCCGATGCCTGCTTCCGCCAGTAGCTGGTCCACGCGCCTGACCTCGACTTGCCGCGTGCCGGCTCTCTTGGCAGGCGTTTCCGTCACGTACTTGTGCGCGAGGGCTGGATCAAGCGTGTTCATGGATCCACCTTCGAACAGCAGAAGTGTCGCCGTGCCCGGCGTTTTCGAGATGGCGAAATTGCGTACCGCGTCTCCGGGGCGCACCTGCGCATAGAGCGGGAGGTATTGATTGTCGGCATCGACAACCAGTCCCCGCCAGCCGGCTTGGTAAAGCAGAAATGTAACCGAATAGTTTGTCGGATGATGGCAACCGATGTCCACATAGGTGCCGGTCGATTGATAGCCGAAAAGTTTCCAGATCAGGCGGTCTTCTCCGCATTGGGAGTATGAGGGGATTGGAAACTTCATCGCATCAGGCGGACGCCGGCAAGCGGGTCGCTTTGCACCCTTCGGCATCGCAAGTAAGGTAGCTGCCGCTCGTGTACCAGTCGGCCAGCACCCAGCGCTCGCACGCATGTCCGTCGACGACGTGCCGGTGCAGGGCGGGGCGGTGGGTGTGGCCGTGGATCAGGCGCGGATAGCCGTGCGCGCGCAGCACGGCTTCGATGCCCGCCGGCGTTGCATCCATGATTTCTTCGGTTTTGAGTTTTTTTTCCGCGGCGTTTCCGCTGCGCAGGCCGGCGATAACCTGTTTGCGTTGATCAAGCGACTGGTCGAGGAATTGACGCTGCCACTCCGGGCCGCGGACCATGGCGCGGAATTCCAGGTATCTCACATCGTCCGTGCACAGCGTGTCGCCGTGCATCAGCAGCGTGCGCGTTCCATAAAGGTCGATCAGCGTCGGGTCGGGCAGCAATTTCGCGCCACACGCAGCGCTAAACCGGTCGCCGATCAGGAAGTCGCGGTTGCCATGCATGAGGTAGAGCGCCACACCGCGGTCGCTCAACGCGCGCAATGCCGCCAGCACGGACGCATTGAACGGATCGTCATCGTCGTCGCCCGCCCAGTAATCGAACAGGTCGCCGAGTATGTAAAGCGCCTCAGCCTCGGCGGCGGGGCCGCGCAGGAACTCAAAGAACGTCTGATTGATGGCGGGACGGGTGGGGCAGAGGTGCAGGTCGGAGATGAAAATGCTGTGCATTTTTGGTGAAGGGTGAAGGGGTTTAGAGCCTACCCGCTTCTACGCCTCACTCCTCACGCCTCACCCCTCACGAGTTTAAACCGCTTCCGCTTTTTCGATAATAACGTCTTCAGCCGGCACGTTCTCGTGTCCGCCGCGGTTGCCGGTCTTCACACCTTTGATCTTGTCCACTATGTCGGCGCCTGCCGTCACTTTGCCGAAGACGCAATAGCCCCAGCCTTGCGCGTTGGGCGCGGTGTGGTTCAGGAAATCGTTGTCGGCGATGTTGATGAAGAATTGCGCGGTGGCTGAATGCGGGTCGCCCGTGCGTGCCATCGCGACCGTGTATTTGTTGTTCTTAAGCCCGTTGTCGGCTTCGTTCTTGATTTGCGCGCCGGTCGGTTTTTGTTTCATGCCGGGCTCAAAACCGCCGCCCTGGATCATGAAGCCGTCGATTACCCGGTGGAAGACCGTGTTATTGAAGTGCCCGTTTTTGACGTAGCCGAGAAAGTTCTCGACGGAGACGGGCGCCTTGGCGGCATCGAGTTCGAGCGTGATGACGCCGTGATTGGTGTGCAGCTTGATCATGTTGCGTCCTTTATTTGGTGGCCGGCTTGTCGGCGGACAGTATTTTAGCGTCTTCAATGACGACGGGTTTGCGCGGCACGTCGGATTGAAAAGGGCCACTGGGGCCGGTTTCAACAGCGGCGATTTTGTTGACGACATCCATGCC
>JAYVME010000405.1:0-8129 GCA_043759115.1 Betaproteobacteria bacterium
ACCCCTTTTGGGTGCGCACAACCGCCACGCGCGGGAATTAGCCTGATGGAAGTCAAAGACGCACTTATACGCAAGACGACAATCGTTTTGGCGGACGACCACCGGATTGTACGGGAGGGACTGCGTGTACTTCTGGAGGCCGAACGCGATTTCAGCGTGGTTGGAGACGCGGGCGATGGATTGACGGCGATTCGCTTGGTGGATAGCCTGAAGCCGGATGTTTTGTTGCTCGACTTGATGATGCCGGGATTGAACGGGCAAGAGGTTGCGCGAAAAGTGCACAAGTGCTCCCTCCAAACACGCGTTGTAGTGCTGTCCATGCATTCGAGCGAGCCTTACGTGATGGAGGCGCTCAGAAATGGCGCGGCAGGCTACGTCCTCAAGGATGCCAGCGGTGCTGATTTGATACACGCAGTGCGCGAGGTGATCGCGGGCCGTCGTTATCTCAGTCCGCCGCTTTCAGAGCGTGCGATTGACGCGTATCAGGAGAAGGCAAAAACAGTGGCATGGGAAAGATATGACATGCTGACGACCCGGGAACGGGAGACCCTGCAGTTAGTGGCCGAAGGGCACACTAACAACGAGATTGCGAGTCGCCTGGGGATAGGTTCGCGGACCGCCGAAACGCATCGCACCAACCTCATGCGCAAACTCCAGTTGCGAACCCAGACGGATTTAATCAAGTACGCCATCGAGCGAGGAATCATACCGCTCGACCAAGCCTAAGCGCAGCGCGATAGCCACACGCCTGATCGCGCGCCCTCATCGCAAGTTCCCGTTGGGCATTCAGGGCTTAAAAAATACGGGAGTTTGTTCCGGATTATCCGTACGAGTACGGATAGCGCAGTTGTGCCATTGACTTAGATCAAGCGTAGCTGAGGTGCAGAACGTATTTTGACTATTAAGTTAACGTAATAGAAAATTCAATTTACCCAATAGCGGGAGTTCTACCATGGCAACGCATCGGTTGAGTTTATTGTGGTTGATGGCCGCAGCCGGAATTCTAAGCATCACCTCTCCACAGAGCGCCCACGCTGTGCCGTCTTATGCGCGACAGACCGGTCAGAATTGTATCGCGTGCCATGTCAGTTTTCCCGAGCTCACGCCGTATGGGCGTTATTTCAAACTGACCGGTTACACCATAGGCAAGCGGCAAGCGCTGCCTTTTGCGGCGATGGCCCAAGTCGGCACGACCTGGAGCCAGAGCGCGCACGACAGCACCGGCGTTCTGCAGATTCCTCGCGACGGCGGCGTTGTTTTCTCGGCGGCCAGCTTGTTCCTGGCGGGCAAAGCGACCGACAATATCGGCGGCTTTGCCCAGTGGACGTTCAACAATTTTCAGGGAGGAACCGACGCGAGCGGCAATCCGACCGGCGGCACGAGCCACAGCCAACTGGATAATCTGGACGTCCGCATGGTTGGCAAGTATGCCGCGCCGGACGCCAAGGAACCCGGCCTGATTTATGGCGTCACACTGCATAACAATCCGACGGTGCAGGACGTATGGAACAGCACGCCCGCATTCGGCTTTCCATTCACGGGCCCGCCCTTCACTTTTCAGGACAGCCAGACGCCGGCCGCGTTGATCGACAATAGCCTGGGGCAGCAGGTCGCCGGACTGGGCGGATATTTGTTCTGGAACAAAACCGTCTACGGCGAAGTTTCCTTCTATCGCACGGCGGACGGGGCCTTTTCTTTCCTGCGCGCGGGGCAGGATACCGCCAGCGCCGGGGGTGTAAGCCGGCTGAATGGGTACAATCCCTATTGGCGGCTCGCTTTGAATCATGAGTGGGGGCCGCATTCGGTCATGGTGGGGACCTTTGGCATGCGGGCGGACAAATATCCAAGCAATCTTGATCCGACGACGCCGACCGACCGCTACACGGATACCGCGCTCGACGCGCAGTACCAATACATTACCGACCCCCATACGCTCACGGCGCAGTTAACCTACATCCATGAAAAGCAGGACCTGAATGCAAGTTTCGCGCAGGGATTGTCTACCAACGCTTCGAACACGCTGAATACGTACAAAGCCAAGGGCACTTACTACTACCAGCGGAAATATGGCGCTACTGCGGCGGTTTTCCAGACTACAGGCAGTGTCGATCCAACCCTCTATGCGTCCGTTGACGCGGCGGGAAACCCCATTTTTCCCGAGCAGAGAGGCTACATTCTGCAACTCGATTATCTGCCGATGCAGAACGTCAGGCTGATGCTCCAGTACACCGGCTTCCTGAAATATAACGGCGCGACTTCGAACTATGACGGACTGGGAAGAAATCCGCGCGACAACAACCAGCTCTTCCTGAACGTGTGGCTGGCATTCTGATGCATATTGAATCGCCCGAACATCCTGCGGAGAGTTTGATGAACAGAAATATTGCGGCAATCATTGGTGCGACACTGGCATGGGGCGTGAGCGCAACGCAGGCAGCCGAAGCGCCTGATGCAATCAACAAGGCCGCGGCGAAAGTGGCGGTGGAATTGTGCTCGTCGTGCCATGGCCCCGGCGGCAACAGCATATCGCCCACTTTTCCGAAGCTTGCCGGACAACAGAAACTTTATACGGCTGCGCAGCTAAGGGCGCTGAAGAACAAGACCCGTGGCGACCCTGAGGCGCACGACTACATGTGGGGCATCGCCGGCACGATCGACGATACGCTGATCGAGCCCCTGGCCGAATATTACGCGTCGCAACCGCCTGCCCCGGGCAAGCCTGGCGACCCGAAGCTGGTGGCGGAAGGCAAACGTTTTTACGAAAATGGCGATAGCGCAAGACACATTCAGGCCTGCGCGACCTGCCACGCGGCTGACGCCCAAGGGCAGGCGATATTTCCGCGCCTTGCGGGCCAGCACGCGGCTTATATAGTGCGTCAATTGCAGGTGATCCAGAACAACCTGCGCAAAGCGCCGGTAATGCACGGCATAGTGACGGAATTGAAACCCGACGAAATGAAAGCCCTCGCCGAGTTTCTGCAGTCGAAGTGAGATGGAAACCGGACCAATAGAATTGGCATTTTAATAAAGCGGAGACTGAGCAGATGACATCCAGCACGAAAAATATTCAACGCCGTAAATTTCTCAAGATGGGCTCGCTGGCGATTGCGTCGATTGCGATCACGATGCGTGCCGGGAAATCTGCGATGGCCGCACAGCCGCATCTAGAGGAAAGCGACGCCACCGCACAGGGCCTGGGTTACAAACACGACGCGGCAAAAACAGATAAAGCGAAATTCCCAAAATACAAAGCTGGCGAGGTATGCGATGGTTGCCAGCTCTATCAGGGAAAAGCCGGCGAAGCCTGGGGTGGGTGCCCGATTTTTGCCGGCAAGGATGTCAATGCCAAGGGCTGGTGTTCAGCTTACGTGAAAAAGGCTTGATCATAGCGAACGGCGGCCACGGGTCGCCAAACCGCGGGGCCGTTGCCGGCTTAAGAACGGGAATAAACGGTTGAGTTGGTATTGACACTGCGATTTGCAGGGATCTTTCGTCCTCGACCGTACGTTCGTTAGGGCGAAAGCCGCCGTGAACGTATTCTTGCCGGCGTTTTTGTGCGGCCGCTCAAATCAACCCGAGTTCCCTGAACACTTCAGCGCCCGCGCGCACGGAACCATTGGCGGCGGGGAATCCGCAGTAGACAGTCGCGTGGTGAAACACGCCCATGATTTCTTCGGGGGTGGCGCCGTTGTTGAGCGCGCCACGGATATGGCCCTTGATTTCGTCGGGGCGGTTGAGCGCCGTGATCATGGCGAGCGTGACAAGGCTGCGGATCTTGAGCGGCAGATCCTTGCGCGACCAGAATGCGCCCCATGCGTACTCGGTGACGAATTCCTGCTGCCGCAGGGAGAATTTGTCGGTGCTCGCGTGGCGCTTCGCGATGTGCTTGTCGCCCATCACCTTGCGGCGGGTCGCCAGGCCTTTTTTGTAAAGCGCGCTTTTCATTATGGTTCCTTCGGAAACTGTCCGTGCCGCGTTCGTTAACCGGCAGCGTGCGCGGCCGCCTTCATCCTCTCTTTGGGCAAGAAGAAGACGAGCACGTTGGCGAAGACGATGATGCCGGCGAGGAAATAGAATCCGATGTAGATGTCGTAGCGGTCGGCAATCATGCCGAAAATCGCGGGCGAGATGGCGGCCCCGAGATGTGTAAAGCCGAACTGCAGGCCGACGCCGGCGCCGGCCAGGTTCTTCGGGACCGATTCGATGGCCCATGCCTGCAGCACCGCGCGCATCGCATACAGGAAAAAGCCGACCAGCGCGACAAACACCACGAACCACAGACTTTTGCCGGAGAACGCCATGCCGACGATCATCGCGCCGGACAGCAGCATGCTCGACATGATGACCTGCTTGCGGCCCCATTTGTCCGAGAGATGTCCGCCGATGGGCGCGGCGATGAACCCCGCAACCTGCAGCACCGTCAGGCAGATGCCGACCGCGAACGGCGAGTAGTTGAGTTCGTAGGCGAGATACACCGGCAGGAACGTCAATAGTCCGGCCTGCGTCATGGTGCGGAAACCGGAGCTCGCCGCAATCAGCATCAGCGATTTGTTTTTGAGCAGTCCCGCGAAGTCGCGCAAATACTGTTTCACACCCTGTGCGCCGGCGCCGGCATTGATCGCGTGGTCGTCCTTCGATTTCGACATCGAGAACGCGCCCAGCAGGAGCAGGATCAGCGCCGACATCGTCAGGCCCGGCACCACGTTGATCACGACCACCGTGCGCCAGCTAAACCACACGAGCAGCGCGCCGATCACGAACGGCGCGATCGCTTCGCCGAGATTGCCGCCCATGCCGTGGAACGACAGCACGAGTCCGCGGCGCTCGGGGTAGCGGTATGCGAGCGTGGGAATTGCCGCCGGGTGCCAGAGATTGTTACCGATGCCGACCAGCGTCACGCACACCAGCAGCATCCAGAAGCTGTGGGTGAGACTCATCAGCGCGTAGGGGAAGCCGACCCAGAACAGCGACGTCGCCATCAAATAGCCTTTTTTGCCAACCATGTCGACGACCATGCCGCCCGGTATGTTCGAGATCGCGCCCGCCAAGTGCTGCACGGTCATGATGAGACCGATCTCGGTGTACGACAGGCCGAACTCCTTGCCGATTAGCGGCAGCAGGATATAGAAAGTCGCGGTGTACCAGTGGGTGAGGCCGTGGCCGGCGGAGATCAGCCACACATCCTTGAAGGACTGCGGGATGGCGGTGGCGGTGGCGGTGGCGGAGGCGGTGTTCATGTTCAGGGGCGAATAATAGCATTGAGCGGCATTCCGCGCAGGGTCTCGCTATCACCCGCGCGCCTCTTTCAAGTAACATAGAAGCGGTCTCGAAAACACATCACCGAAAAGCAACCGCCGATAAACGCCGATGAACGCCGATGAAATAAATTATGAGAAAAGAGCGATGAGCGATGAGTGATGGGTTAAGAACGAAACTATTCATTATCCGTTACCCAGTCGTCATTATGGGTTCACTTGTTTTCGATCTTATCGGCGTTCATCGGCGTCCATCGGCGGTTCCGCATTATTTTTGAGATCGCTTCATAACCACTTTTTTCCTCCGCCTTGCCGGGCGGCGGTTCCCTGAGGGCAGCAGCAAGAATGCGCACGGACCTCGCAAAATTTTTCAGCCCGCGTTCGATCGCGATCATCGGTGCGTCAACGGATCTCATCTCGATCAGCGGCCAGCCGCTCAAACATCTGCTCGCGCACCAATATCCGGGCAAGCTCTACCCGGTGAACCCGAAGTATCAGGAGATACTCGGCGTCAAATGCTATCCGTCGATCAATGCGCTTCCGGAAGCGCCCGATCTTGCGCTGGTGCTCATCAATGCGGCGCGCGTGGCGGATGTGTTGCGCGAGTGCGGCAAGCGCGGCGTGCCGTACGCGATTATTTTTAGCTCCGGCTTTTCCGAAACCGGCGGCAACGGTATCGCCATGCAGGGCGAATTGGCGGCCATCGCGGCCGAATACCATATCGGCGTCATCGGCCCCAATTGTCAGGGCATGATCAATCCCGCCGGACGCGTCTACGCAGGCTTCGGTTCCGTGTTCGGCGCGGACTACGCGCCCGGCCGCATCAGCATGGTGTCGCAAAGCGGCGGTTTCGGCTTCTCGGTGATGAATCTGGCCGCGCTCGACGGCGGCTTGCATTTTCGCCAGACGGTGACGACCGGCAACGAAATCGGCGTGAGTTCGCTCGACTTCATGAATTACTTCATCGACGATGCGCACACCGACATCATCGTCGGTTACATCGAGGGTTTGAAAGACGCGCATCGCCTGATCGAAACCGGCAATCGCGCGCTCGAAAAAAAGAAACCGATCTTCGCGTGGAAAGTCGGCAATACCGAGCAGGGCCAGAAAGCGGCAGCGTCGCACACCGCCAACCTCGGCGGCGCAATGGCGCTTTACAAGGCGGCGTTCCGTCAGGCCGGCATCATTCAGGTCGACGACATCGAGGACGTCATCGATTACAGCCATGCATTCGAATGCGGCAAGCTGCCGAAAGGCAGCCGCGTCGCGATCATCACGATTTCCGGCGGCGCCGGCATCCTGATGACCGACGAATGCGTGAGCCGCGGCATGCAGGTGCCGCAACTCTCCGCCGCCACCATCGACAAGCTGCGTGACATCGTGCCGTCGTTCGGCTCATTGGTGAATCCGATCGACGTGACGGCGGCGATCTTCAGCGATCTCACGATGATAGAACGCACGCTGCATGCGGTGCTCGACGATCCGAACGTCGATGCGATCGCGATGATCAATGCCTCGCTGATGGGGGAACTTGCCGCCAATGTGGCGCGCGAAATCGCTGCCGTGGCAAAGCATACCGACAAGCCGATATTCCTCACGTGGAGCGCGCGCGACGAAGTTGCGCAGGAAGCGTACGCGATGCTCGACGCGCAGAAGATCCCGCATTACAAGTCGCCGGTGCGCTGCGGGCGCGCATTGTCGGCTTACTCCTGGTATGCCGAGGCGTTGCGTCGCGCAGACGCCTTGCGCGCCGAGCCTGTGCCCGTTATTACGAGCGCGGACGCGAAAAGGATGCTGGCCGGCAAGCGGGACGACATCACCGAATTCGCCGCCAAGCAAGTGCTCGCGCATTACGGCATCGGCATCACCCGGGAGGAACTCGCGACCAGCCGCGAGCAAGCGGTGGCGCTGGCGCAACGCATCGGTTATCCCGTCGTGCTCAAAGTGCAGTCGCCGGATATTTCACACAAGACGGAAGCGAAAGCGGTGCGCCTCGGCCTCGCGTCCGATGCGGATGTGGCCGCCGCGTACGACGAGATACTGCGTAACGCCAAAGCCTACAAGAGTGACGCATGCATCGACGGCGTGCTGGTGCAGGAGATGGTGATCGGCGGCATCGAAGCCATCCTCGGCATCACCAACGATAAACTTTTCGGGCCGGCCGTGATGTTCGGACTCGGCGGCATCTTCGCCGAAGTGCTGAAAGACGTCGCGTTCCGCATCGCTCCCGTCACCAAATCAGTCGCGCTTGAGATGATCGCGGAGATCAAGGGCTACGCAGTGCTGACCGGCGCGCGCGGCGCAGCCCACGCCGACATCGATGCCCTTGCAGATGCTATCGTGCGGCTCTCCGCGCTCGCGATCGATCTCAAGGACTATGTGGCCGAACTCGATATCAATCCGTTGTTCGTATTTGCCAAGGGCAAAGGTGTGAAGGCGGGCGATGCGTTGATCAAGCCGCTGGTGCGCACCAAGAATTAAGTCAAAGACTTCACGCAACCGCCGATGCACGCAGATAAACGCAGATAAGGGCAAAACCTGAAACGGGAATGGGGAATGCAATGGAAATTGCACCCATTATCGTTCTTGAGTAATGACAATGGCGAGCGCAGAATCACGTGTGGTGCAGATTGGTTACGTCAGGCAAGAGCGAACCAGCGGTGCTATATTGACGATCATTCTTGGAGGCGACCGCAATGGACTGGAAACCCTACATCACTACCGATCCCCAGATCATGCACGGTGCCGTGTGTTTCCGCGGGACGCGAATTCCGGTATCTGTCGTACTTGACAATCTCGCGGCCGGCGAAACGCCGGAGCGCATTCTTGATCAGTATCCTTCGCTGAAGTGTGAGCATATTCCCGCGGCGATCG
>JAYVME010000406.1:0-3509 GCA_043759115.1 Betaproteobacteria bacterium
CGCGACGCTTGCGCAGGCGCAGCCGGATTACGCGCGAGACGGAAACAACGCGCCAGATTACGCGCGAGACGGAAACAACGCGCCAGATTACGCGCGAGAGAAGCGCTGGGCCAACGAGATCACGCCGGGGCTGGTGGTCGGCAACGCCGTCTATCTCCAGCAAAAAGCCGGACATAAGTTTCTCGCGATATACACGGAAGTCAAACCCGCGCGGGCCGCCGTGATCGTCGTGCACGGACTCGGCGTGCATGCGGACTGGGCGCTGATCGGCGCGCTACGCAGCGGCCTTGCCGACTTTGGTTACGCGACGCTGTCGGTGCAAATGCCGGTGCTCGCGGCGGATGCCCTGGGTGAGGACTATCCGGCATTGTTTCCGGACGCGGCCGACCGGCTGCGCGCGGCCGTGGCGTTTCTCAAAACCAAGGGGCACGGAAAAATAGCGCTTGCCACGCACAGCATGGGCGCGCGCATGGGCAATTATTTCCTCACGACCACGCCAGACAACGGCGTCGACGCCTGGATCAGCATCGGCATCAACAGCGGCGACTTCGCCGCGCCCGCCAAGCTGCACCTGCCCATACTCGATATTTATGGCGAGCGCGATTTTGCGCAGGTGCTGCAGAAGGCCGGCGCGCGTGCCGCGATATTGAGAACGCTCAAGGGTTCGGCGCAAATCGAAGTGGCTGGCGCCGATCACTACTTCGCCGGCAGCGAGCGCGAACTGGTCGCCCAGACGCGGCGGTTTTTGGATCGCAAATTCCCGTAGCGCTTTCGCGGAACGAGTGCTGTCGTGGCGGCGCGCCCTTGCGCATGCGCGACAAGTGCCGCGCATCATCGAAAGCATTACACTAGCGACGATCATCCGGACATACGATTGTGACGCCCGTGCGCATCGCCCTGCTGACTGACATTCACGCGAACCGCGAAGCATTTGCCGCCTGCCTCGCGCACGCGGAGCGCGCGCAGCCTGAACGTTATGCGTTTCTCGGCGACCTTATCGGTTATGGTGCCGACCCGGGCTGGGTCATCGACACCGTCATGTCGTATGCGCAGCGCGGCGCCATCTGCGTGCTCGGCAATCACGACGAGGCGGTATTCAAGCCGCCGCGTGCGAGCATGCAACCGGATGCGCGCAGGGTGGTCGAGTGGACGCGCGCGCAACTGAACCCGCGGCAAATCGGCTTTCTTGCCACGCTGCCGCTGCAGGTCGAGGACGGCGAGTGCCTGTATGTGCATGCAAACGCGTGGGCGCCGGGCCAGTGGGAGTACATCACGGGTGCGTTCGACGCCCGCAGCAGCATGGCCGCCACGCGCGCGCGCTTCACTTTCTGCGGCCACGTACATGAACCCGCGCTCTACAACATGGGCGGGGACTGGCGCGCGGCGGCGTTTAAACCCATCGCCGGAACCGCAATCCCGCTCGGCACGCAGCGGCGCTGGCTCGCCATTCCGGGCGCGGTCGGTCAGCCGCGGGACGGCGTTCTCGCGGCGTGTTACGCGATGTTTGATGCCGACCGCGGCAACCTAACTTTTTTCCGCGTGCCGTACGATGTCGATACAGCGGCGGCCAAGGTCCGCGCGGCCGGACTGCCGGAAGAACTCGCGGCGCGTCTCGAGCAGGCACGCTGAACCGCGCCGGCCATGATTTCCTTGACTCCAGGCACGGTGATCGACGGCTTCCGCCTCGATGAAAAAATATATCAAGGCGGCATGGCGGCGCTCTGGCGCGTGACGCGCGCTGACATTGCATTTCCGATTGTGATGAAAGTGCCGCGCCTCGAATACGGTGATGATCCGGCCGCGATCGTCGGATTTGAACTCGAGCAGATGATTCTGCCGACGCTCTCCGGCATCCACGTACCGCGCTTCGTCGCCGCCGGGGATTTCACGGCACAGCCGCATATCGTGATGGAATTCATTGCGGGGGAATCACTGCGTGCGCGTCTTGATGATGCGCCGCTACCGGCGGCGGAAGTCGCCATGCTGGGCGCAAAAGTGGCGTCTGCTTTGCATGACCTTCACCGTCAGCACGTCATTCATCTCGACATCAAACCCAGTAGCGTGCTTTTCCGTGCGAGCGGCGAAGCGGTATTGATCGATTTCGGCCTGGCTCACCACAATCGGTTACCCGATCTCCTCGCCGAGCAGTTCCGCCTGCCGATAGGCACGGGGCCATACATTTCGCCGGAGCAGATACTGGGCGTGCGCAACGAGGCGCGCAGCGATATCTTCGCGCTCGGGGTAACGCTTTATCATCTCGCCACGGGCGAACGCCCGTTTGGCAATCCGGCCTCGGCGCGGGCGTTGCGCCGGCGCTTGTTCCGCGATCCCGTGCCGCCGCGCGCATTGCGTCCCGATTTTCCGCCGTGGCTGCAGGAGGTCATTCTGCGCTGTCTGGAGGTGGAACCGGCAGCGCGATACAACACCGCCGGACAAGTTGCGTTTGATTTGCAATATCCGGCGCAGCTCGCGCTCACGAGTCGCGCCGCCCGCACCACTCGCGATGGTTGGGTCAAGGTCATGAAACGATGGTGGCGCGCGCTCGGCCCGGAGCCGATGACGAACCACTCCGTTGCCGATCACCTTGCTTCAGCGCCGATCGTCATGGTGGCGGTCGACGTAGCGCCGGGCACCGAACCGCTCGCCGAAGCATTGCGCCGGGCCGCGCAACGCACGCTTCAAAACGAACCCGGCGCCCGGCTTACCTGTGTGACCATACTCAAGACGTCGCGTCTCGCTCACGACATCAATTTCGATGAGCAAGGACGTAACCTTCACGTGCAGCGCCTGGTCGAACTCAAACATTGGGCGCGACCGCTGGGCGAATCAGCCGGTCGGATTACCTTCCATGTGCTGGAAGCGCCTGATCCGGCGGTCGCTCTGATCGACTATGCGCGCGTCAATCATGTCGATCAAATCATCATCGGCGCGCGCGCCAGTTCCGCGCTGCGGCGCTTCCTTGGCAGCGTGTCGTCGCAGGTCGTGGCCGAAGCGCCCTGCACGGTGACTGTCGTCAGAACTTCGCGCGGAGAACTCGCGAACCAGCCGGCGGCTGATGCGCAAGGTCGGTCGGTGCCGAACGCAAAATAGTCAAATAGGGGCGGCGCGACGGAAAATTTCTGAAAAAAGCGAAATGCAAGCGTTTTCTATCGCGCCAATCTCTATTGGCCGGCTATACCCGACGGCTGCTGCACCGCAGCGCAAAATTCGGCTGATGCACCCCGTGCATGGTGGTAATATTTGCGTCACATTTGCCGTAACAGGGGACGGCAAACCTCACGGTGCTTCGTCCGAGGCGCGCGTTTGTAATTGCCCCCTCTACGCGCCATGCAAGTGTCATCAACCACCCGGATTGCGTTTGGCTTTGTCGCCGCATTCGCGCTGCTGGCGCTCAACGCGGCCGTCTCCTACACCACGCTCGGCAATCTGGTGGCCGCCAATCATCTCGTTGCCAACACCGAGCAGAGCCTGCGGCTGCTGGGCGAATTACGCGCGAGCCTGATCGACGC
>JAYVME010000407.1:0-3495 GCA_043759115.1 Betaproteobacteria bacterium
CGGCGGTTACTTTACGTTCGATACTGCGATCATCGGACACGCTCTGCTCGATCTTGCTGAAGCGACCGGGGATCACCGATACCGGGCCGCCGCGGCACGAGCTGCGCGCTGGGTGCTGAACCAGCAGCGCGCTCATGGCGGTTTTGGCGCTGGCGCCGGCGGCGTGCGGCCGGTGTCCTGGGCTTCCGACGACAACTGCCTGCACGGCAAGCTTGCACTATTCCTAGGCCGCATGTCGAAGACCGACGGGGCTGCAGCGTATCGCGCCGGAGCGCTTGGGCTGTTGCGCTGGCTTGCGACCTTGCAACGCGCCGACGGCGGCATCATGACTGCGCACGGGAGTGATTATGTCTTCGCCCATGCCCATTGCTACGCGGTGGAAGGAATGCTGGCGGGCGCCGTGATTCTCGGTGAGCAGCAATATCTGGAGAACGCAGCGCGCGGCGCGGCCTTTCTTGCCAGCGTGCAAAGTGCCGGCGGCGGCGTGCCGCGCCATGTCGGCTGGGGTGCCAGGCGTTATCTTCAAGAGTGCCGCGCGCGGCTGCCATACGTGCGCATGCTGGTTCCGCCCTTGGATGTCGGTGCGACGGCACAGGCGGTCCGCATTTGGACCTGGGTGCGCGCGCTACGCGGCGGCTTCGCGCGCAACATCGAGCGCGGCTTGGCGTGGCTGGCCGCATCCCAACTGCGCACGGCGGACGTGCGCCTCGACGGCGGTTTTCCGGCGAGCATCGATCCTCTCAAGCCGTGGCGACGCCGTGAGATGCAGCTTTATCCTTGGGTGGGAATATTTGCGGCTGATGCCGAGCGGCTTCAGACCGAAGTGAACGTGGCTGCCGACCTGTATTAAGGATTATTGTGAACACAATCGATCATCAGAAAAAACCAGCCGATGCGGGTGATGCGCGACCCGTGAACACGGAAGATCATACCGACCTGCCCGGCACTCAGGCGCCTGACCACCAGACGCACAATGTGTTCCGTGCCACGGCCGTCGTGATTGGTGGCTTGATGGGGGGCGCCGCCATATTGATCAACTGGACCGTAGGGAAGTTGTTTTCCTGAGGTCACCGGTTTGCTAAGGCCGCCGTTCAAGGCGGCCATTGTCCAACCCTCCCAACCCTGACCCGCGTCCGTCCAGTCCGATTGGCCAAACAAACTGCCAATGTGGCGCTTGACGTTCTTCGAGAGCTTGAGCTTGAACAGGTACGGGCGGTAAACGAAGAAGATGGTCAGAGCGTGCAGCGGCATATTGAAATCTCCATCTCCACAAAACACAAACCCCGCCGAAGCGGGGTCGATGTGCGTGCCGCTGAGGAGAATGTGTTACGCGGCTTGCTGTTTCCGGCGACGCGATACAAATCCCATCAGGCCAAGTCCTGCCAGCAGCATCGCGTAGGTTTCGGGTTCCGGAACCGGAGACGCGATAAAATTTCTCGCTGCCACGTTCCCCGTAAAGCCGCCAGTCGTTATGATGTCGGAGGAAAACCACCAGCCGCCGGTAAAGCCGTTGGAGCTACCGGTGGTATTTGACAGGAAATGATCCCCGCTGCCAAAGGTGAGCGTTGTACCATTGAAGCTTCCCCCGACGCCAAGCATCGTAATGCCATTCGCATCGGTAATCCTGAAATTCAGGGGAGGGTCATTCGCGCCGGGTGCGCCGTTGGTGCCATTGCAGCAGCCGACCCCGTTCGAAAAGGTTCCGAATGGCACATTCGAATCCGGAAGGGTCGAGTCGACAACGAAGCTGCCGACGGGAGCCAATATTGTAATCACGGCTGCGCCCGGATTGGTCAGATTCCAGACAAATGCGTTGTGCTTAGTGCCGTTACTCGTCAGGACGAACCTTGATCCATTGAACAAATCGACATGAACGTCAACGTACGCGCCGATCCCTGAGCCGCCCTCAGTCAGCTTTACCTCCCCATACGGGGCGGCTCCTAATCCTGCAGCGGGGTCCGCATACTCAAAAAACGATGAATACGTCGCGGCATCCGCCGATGCGGCCGCCAACGCCATAACCGCAACGGCAGCTGGAACCAGTTTTGTTCGAAATCCGGCAAATTTAAGGTGCATTTCTGCTCCCTGATTTTTATGGTCAATATGACCATCTCGATGTAGTTTACGCAAAAATACTGCAGGCGAAAATAGCTAGTTCGGACTATGCGGCGTTTCTTAACACAAATCATGGAGATAGTATTCGGTCGCGCGCCGGCGCGGCAGGCTTGCCTAGCCGCCTCCCATCGGCACTCCACATTGCATTCAGTGCACGCTGGCGTGGTGGGCGCCGCACAGTATTTCAACGGGGCTTGTGATCGATCCTCCGAACCGGATGCGGCAACCGCGATGGATGATGTGCCTGGGGGCAACTATGGGGACAACAGGTTACAGCGAGTGCGGGTGAAACGAGGAACGCCACCACCAGCCAGCGTTGCAATATTGGGGCATCCCGCCCGCCCGCGTGCGCTATGGAGTTCGGCACATGGGCGCGATGCCGGTCTGGAGACACCATTTTTCCGCACTAAAGGGGTAAAAAAGTGGGTATATAGCCAGTTGAACTAAACCGCTTACGCGGTGGTGAGGGCCTCGCCGTTCGGTGAAGCGCTGCAAATTCCAGCAGGTGTCGGAGCCCTGTATTTGAAGCGGCGAGCGTGCTGCGCTTGAGTGTGTCAGCGTTGTTGCGCGGGAAATTTCCCGCGCCAACAACCAGGAGACACACATGGGTGCATTGCGTAAACAGATGGAAGCGGACATGGTGCTGCGCGGACTCGCAGACCGGACGCGGACCTGGCTTGCAATGGTTTTGCGATCGTTAATTTTCCGGAACAGGATTTTGAGCGTATAAAGAAGGCGATCAAGCACGACTTGCACGACCGGTACGACTGGGCTGAATGGTGTAAAAGTGGACATGCGGCGGGTAGCGGCTTGCGCATACAAGGCGACTGAAAATACACCGAGAACGTGAAAAAATTGCAATGAACACCGGGATACTCAGCCTGTTTTCGACCCTTTATGGCCGCCGGGCGTGGCCGTTTCAAACGCTCAATTTCCCCGTTGGCACGCAGCAACATTACCATTCAGATTCAGTCCATTTCAGTTCGGTTCCGGAACGATTCATGTGCGGAGTCTGGGTTGATCTCGAGGATGGCTGCGACAAATGAGACTTCCGAGTTGGGTCATTCCCGCCTCGGCGGTTTTATTTTGTGCCGCGTGTGCGGTGCTTCAATCGCCGTCCGAGCAAGTCCGCACCCAGGCCGAAGCAGCGGGGTTCATACCCGTGGACGTGCCCGACGCGCGCCTGCGCGCTTACGCCAAGCACGCCGCGCCGGGAGCCGGCAATGCGCGCGTGACGGTGTATGTCGAGAGTGACGGGGCGCCCTGGCGTTTTTCCGACGAACCGCCGTCCGACCCTACGCCGCTCAAACCGATGGTATTGCGCATGGCCATCGCCGATCCGTCACCGGCGGCGGCTTATCTGGGGCGGCCCTGTCAGTA
>JAYVME010000408.1:0-3489 GCA_043759115.1 Betaproteobacteria bacterium
TGATGTCTAATCTCGAATTTCTGCCGCAGTTTCCGCTTGCCGCCAATCCGCTGGCGCTGTTCGGAGTGCTGCTGCTCGCTGGCGCGTTGGGGGGCGAACTCGTACGGCGCGTTCTGAACCTGCCGCGCATCACCGGCTACGTGCTGATCGGGCTCACGCTCGGTGCGAGCGGGCTCGATGTGCTGGACACCAGAATGCTCAGCTACACGCGCGTATTTCTCGACATCGGCCTCGGGCTCGTGCTGTTCGAGCTCGGGCGCCGCGTTGACTTCGCATGGCTGGTACGCGACCGCTGGCTTGCCGCCATGGCGCTCGCCGAATGCGTGCTGTCGTTCGGCTGCATGTTCGGCGCGCTGACCATGTTCAACGTGGAACCGCTGTATGCCGCGATCGCCGCCGCAATCGGCGTGTCGTCGTCCCCTGCGATCGTGCTGCTCGTGGCGCGCGAATTGAAAGCAGAGGGCCAGGTGACCGAACGCGCGCTCAACCTCGTAGCGATCAACAGCGTGGCGGCATTTGTGCTCGCCACCATGCTGCTCTCGTGGGTACACCGCGAATACCAGGCCGGCTGGTTCGTCATGGTGCTGCACCCGCTGTACATCATGGGCGGCTCGTTGTTCGCGGGCCTGGCCGCCAGCTGGCTGGCGTTGGGCTTGGCGAGCTGGCTCGGGAAACGGGTGGAGCTGCATGCGGCGCTGCTGCTGGCGGTTGTCGTACTGCTGGTCGGGGCCGCCGAGGCGCTCAAATTATCGATTCTGATTTCGCTGCTGACCTTCGGCGTGCTGGTCAGGAATCTGGATCACGATCACGTGCTGATGCCGGTTGACGTCGGGCGCTTCAGCCAGACTTTCTTCGTTGTCCTGTTTGTGGCGACCGGGGCGATGCTGCAAATCGGCGATCTCATCGCCGGCGGCGCAATCGCGGTCGTCTACATTGCGGCGCGGTTCGTCGGCAAGTCGGTCGGCGTGCTGTGCTTCGCGAAGCTGAGCGGCATCCGCGCCGGCGGCGGCGGCCTGCTCAGCATCGCGCTCTTGCCGATGTCGGGCGTCGCGCTGGCGATGACGCACAGCGCCGGCAGTCTCTATCCCGCATTCGGTGCGAAGCTGAGCGTGATCGTGCTGGCTGCCGCACTGAGCCTCGAGCTGATCGGCCCGCTGGCAGTGCAGTTTGCGCTGAAGCGCTCCGGCGAGGCACAAGAGGAATTATGAATCCGGAACTTGAGTTCAAGGGGTCGCCGGACCTGTCGATGGGCGTCGAGCTCGAACTGCAGATAATGAATTCGCGCGACTACAATCTCGCGCGCGATGCCATCGATCTACTGGCGCGGCTGGACCAGACACCGCATCCCGGCGCCATCAAGCCCGAAATCACCGAAAGCATGATCGAACTCAACTCCTCGATCCACAAAAACTTCACCACGCTGCGCGCGGAGTTGCGGGAGATTCGCGACGTGGTGGCGCGCGCCGCGGCGCAACTCAATCTGCGCATCGCGGGCGGCGGCTCGCACCCGTTCCACAAGTGGAGCGAGCGCCGCATCTATCCGAGCGAGCGCTTCAAACACCTGCTGGAAGTGTACGGTTACCTGGCCAAGCAATTCACGGTGTTCGGCCAGCATATCCATATCGGGGTGCCGGACGGGGATACGGCGCTGTACCTGGCGCACTCGCTGGCCCGCTATATCCCGCACTTCATTGCGCTGTCCGCGTCGTCGCCGTATCAGCAGGGCGCCGATACTGAATTTCAATCGTCGCGCCTGAACACCGTAAGCGCTTTTCCGCTGTCCGGCACTCTGCCGTTCGTGCATACCTGGAATGACTTCGGCGTTTACTTCGAAAAAATGCAGCACTTCGGCATTGCCGAGAGCATGAAAGACTTTTATTGGGACATCCGGCCCAAACCGGAGTACGGGACCGTCGAAATTCGCGTGCTCGACACGCCGCTGACCGTGGACCACGCGGCGCAACTCGGCGCGTATGCGCAGACACTCGCGCACTATCTGCTCACTCAGCGGCCAGTGCAGGCCTCCGAAGACGTTTACCTGGTTTATAAGTACAACCGCTTCCAGGCTTGCCGCTACGGACTGGCCGGAACATTTATCAATGCCTATACGCAGCAGCAACTCCCGCTTCAACGCGACATACTCGAAACGCTGGAGTTACTGCGGCCGCACGCGAGCAAGCTCGGCTCCGAGGAGGCGCTCACAGCATTGCGGGCCGATGCCGAAACGTCGCGCAGCGATGCCGCATGGCTGCGCGAAACGCATCGTAAGCTCGGTTCCCTCAATGACGTCGCGCGCCGGCAAAGCGAAGAATGGATGGGAGGTGCGGCGACTGCGTGATCGCGCGGGATAGTTACGACTGCGCGTAGCCTGACCGCGCTTTAGTGCTATGCCAGCGTGTGCATGATGGCGCGCGGTACCAGCGAGTTTCCGCCCAGCACCTGTAACGATTTATCTCCGCTGGCAAGGCAGATTTTCTGCAGCGCCAGAAACGCGCGGCCGGCGGCGGTGTCGTGCCAGAACCAGCGCAGGATCGCCTCTGCATCGGGATTGCCGGGCTGGGCGGCGGCGGCCTCGTAGTAATAGGCGCGGATGTCGTCACACACGATCTTGAGGGTTTCGCCCGCGCTCATGCCGGCGGGATTCGGCGCCGGCGCGGAATTCAGGTACGAAGCGACGAGCTGCGCCGCCTGGTCCATGGGCAATCCGCTCAAGCCGGTGGTCGTGCGCGCGCGGCGCTTTTCCGCGAGATCGTGCCACGGCGCGAGTTCTTCGATTTCGCGCGCGAGCCCGGCACCCAGATCGCCCGCATCCGCCGCGCGCCCGAAACTCACCGGGCAGGCGACGCCGTGCATTTCCGCGGCGTCCGGCCGCGGCGCGTCTTCCGCATAATCTTCGAGCACCGGTCCCGCCGGCGTTTCGAGCAGGCGCAATGCCGCGAGCAGCACGCGCCGCTGGAAGGCGGCATCCCCCGGCACGCCGAACGGGCGGCCGAGGATGAACGGCACCCACAATGCGCGCGGCGGATTGATCGCCACAGTGTGCTCGCGCACGAGCGAAATCTGGGTGGTCGCGATGCCCGCGGTTTCGAGGTAGTGGCCGAGTGCGCCGACGGCGCACGTGCAGTTCGGTCAGACCGGACTTAACACCACCGCATCGACGCGGTCCTTCTTCAACAACCCCGCAAGCTCGCGCGCTTTCGGTTCGATCTTGTGGATGGATGCCGCGCCCATGAACGAATAGTGATAAGCGGCGACCGAGCCGATCACGCCGTCGCGCGCGAGTTCGTTCAAGCGGTCGAGCGGAAACGCGACGTTGTGGTCTTCCTGGAAACCCGTGCGGTCGTAGTTCACCGACTGGTGGCTCATCACGAAATCCGCCGCCGGCGTGTCGCCGGGGATGATGCGATAGTCGGTCGCGGTCGCGCTCGGCCCGAACGGGCGGTCGCCGCGCGTGTGCAGCCCGGCGGTCGAGATGATCGCGATGCGGCA
>JAYVME010000409.1:0-8075 GCA_043759115.1 Betaproteobacteria bacterium
CGCCGGTGACTGTCACATAGCGCGTGCGATAAGCCGCGGCGGCATCGAGCACGGCGGCGACCGTCAGCGTGCTGCCGCCCTGAAACGCGTAAGCGGTATCGCAATACCCGCAGCGCAGCGGGCAACCGGTAAGGCGGATGAAAATGGTCGGCAGTCCGACGCGGCTCGTTTCACCCTGCAGCGAAAAAAATATTTCGGTGATGCGGAGAGTGCCGGTGAGGCGTGAGGCGTCAGGCGTCAGGCGATCCGCTACCGCGGTGTTATCGGATTTGCTCCTCACCCCTCACCCCTTACTTCTCACCGGGACCTATGGTCTGCCGGCAGGCGGCGCCGCAGCGGCGGCCGGTGCAGTTGATCCCGGCGCATTCAATGCCGCGATACGGCGCTTGGCTTTTTCCGCAGCCTCGCTGATCGGGAATCTGGCGATAAGCTCTTCGAGTGTTTTCCTGCCGTTGACCGACTCGCCCATCTCGATCTGCGAACTGGCTATATTAAGCAGGGAATCCGGCACGGTTGGACTGTCGGGATAGGTTTTGAGCAGAACCTGCTGGCTGCCGATCGCCAGCTTGAAATCGCGCAGGTTGAAGTACGAATCGCCGATCCAGTATTGCGCGCGGGGTGCTAAGTTGCTCTTCGGGTACTGCTTGATGAAATTCTGGAAGGCGACGATCGCGCCCTGATAATTGCCCATGCGCCGCTGGCTCTGCGCCGCCTCGTAAGCGCGCGTCTCGGCGCCGCTGTCGGCATTGACGACGGCAACCGTCGCCGCTTGAGCGGGCTGCACGGTAGGCGCCGCTCCGGTTGCCGTTGCCGCCGCCGGCGCCTCGGGTGCCGTCACGGACCCGCCCTGCTGCTCGAAGCGGCGCACGCGCGTATCGAGATCCAGATACATGTCGCGCTGGCGCTTGCCGGTATTCTCGACGCTGTTGTTGAGCACTTCGATCTGGCCGCGCAGCTTGGTCATTTCAAGTTTGAGCGCTTCGATCTGCGTAAAGAGATCAAGCAGCGCCTGGCTTTTGAGCGCCTCCTCGACCTTGTTGATACGCGCATCAACCGCCTGTTGCTGGGACGTCAAATCTCTCTTGACCTCATCGATGCGCAACTTCTCGGCGGCGATCTGCTTGCGCGCTTCCTCGTCGTCGAAGAGCCCCGCCCGCGCGGGCACTGCGAGCGCAACAAAAAGCAAAACCGCGCCGCACTGTATAAGCGCGGCGCGGCTCAAGTGTTGCCTAAGAGTGCCTAACATGATGAAACGCACACGTGTTTCATCATGTTAGGCACTCTAAGCACTTGTTTCACCATTCAGGCGTTACTTGTCGCCCGCGTAACGGATGTCGCTGCGGCGGTTCTCCGCGAACGCCGCCTCGTCGTGGCCATGGTTGCGCGGCTTCTCTTCGCCAAAACTCACCGACTCGATCTGCCCTTCATGCACGCCGAGCAGAATCATCATCTGCTTGACGCTGTCGGCGCGGCGCTGACCGAGCGCAATGTTGTATTCGCGGCTGCCGCGCTCGTCGGAATTGCCTTCGAGGGTGATTTTCTGCGCGCGGTTCGCGCTCAGATACCGCGCATGCGCTGAAACGAGAGGTTTGTACTCGTCCTTGACGACGACGCTGTCGTAATCATAGTAAACGCTGCGCTGCTTATTCAGCATGCTCCGGGGATCGAGCGGATTGAGCGGATCGCCGGTAACCTGCGGCGTCGTCGGCACCGATACCACCGGCGGTGCATCCTTCTTCGGCGGCGGCGCCACCACCGGCGGCGTCGGCGTGGCTTCAGTCACGTCCGCCGGCTTTTGTACATCCTGGCTGGCACAACCCCCAAGCGCGGCCAGCACGGCCAGACTCCAGAATAAATTTTTCATCGGGTATCACTCCTTGTCATGGACTTTTGATCAGCGGACCCCACGCCGGTTCCCGCACATCGCCAGATTCCGCGCTAAACCGCTGGCGCACACGGCCATCGCTGGATACCGCGGCTAATATACCACGCCCCCTCACCTCGGTTGCGTAGAGGATGATCCTGCCGTTGGGCGCGAAGGTCGGCGACTCGTCGATGCCGTTCTCCGTCAGCGATTGCGTCTGCTTGCTCACAAAATCCTGCATCGCGACATTAAAGCGCCCGCTCACGCGCTGGATAAACACGAACGACTTGCCGTCGGGCGCATAGCGCGGCGTTACGTTGTAGTTGCCGTCGAACGTGAGTCGCTCCGGCGCGCCGCCCGTCACCGGCATCCGGTAAATCTGCGGACTGCCGCCGCGGTCGGAGGTGAATATCAGATGCTGGCCATCCGGCGAAAAATTCGGCTCGGTGTCGATCGTTCCCGTATTCGTCAGCCGCACGACGTTGCTGCCGTCGGCGTTGACCAGATAAATCTGCGAATTGCCGTCCTTCGAGAGCACGACCGCCAGACGTTTGCCGTCGGGCGACCATGCCGGCGCGCTGTTGCTGCCTTTGAAATTCGCCGCCACCGTGCGCTGGCCGGTGAGCAGCGACTGAATGTAGACGATCGGCTTTCTGCGCTCGAATGATACGTACGCGAGGCGGTTGCCGTCGGGCGCCCACGCCGGTGAGATGATCGGCTCATTCGACGCGAGTATGGTTTGCGCGCCGAAACCATCGGCATCCGCGACTTGCAATTCGTACCGCGTGCCGTTCTTTACGACGTAGGTGATGCGCGTGCTAAAGACACCGACGTCGCCTGTCATTTTCTCGTAAATCGCATCGGCGATTTTATGCGCGGTATTGCGTAACTGCGGTGCGGTGACCTGGTAGGCGAAGCCCGTAATCTGCGACTGCTTCAACACGTCCATCAGGCGGAACCGCACGTCCCAATAGCCGTTGGGCATGGGCGACACGCTGCCGATCACCAGGGCATCCGCGCCGCGCGTTTTCCACGCCGGAAATTGCACATCGGCGGGTTCGGCCGGGACCGGGTTCAAACCACCGCTGTCGATAATCTTGAAGAAACCGCTGCGGTAGAGGTCGGCGACGACAATATCCGTCACCTTTTGCGGCAACGCTTCTTCGCCCTTTAAGGGCGCGATGGCAATCGGCAGCTGGTTGGACCCGAAGCCGGTGATTTCGATTTTCAGCTGCGCATGGGCGCTCGCACAGAGCGCCAGCCACAGTGACAGTAACAATCCGAGGTACCGCGGGTTTTTATTTTTCATTGCGCCGTATTTTACGCAGATTATCCCTTGCGGGTTTAGTCTTGAGCGTTGAACTTGAGATTTAGTTCCCGGAAATCTTTCAACAGCGCCGGATCCGGTGGCATCGGCAGCGGCTGCGCGCGGTTAATCGCGCGCTCCACCGCGCCGTCGTAGGCGGCGTTCCCGCTCGCGCGCTTCAACTTCGCGCCCAGCACGTTGCCGTCCGGCAGCACCACGACGTCGAACTCGGCCTCCTCGTTGCCCTTCAGGTTTGGCGGCCGCACGATGAAACGCTTGATCTTGGCGCGAATGCGCTCGATGTATTCACTGCGCATTTTCGCCTGCGCGGAAGCCGCCTGCGATGCCACCGCGCGCTGCGCCTCGGCCTGCTCGGTCACCGCACGCTGTGCTTCAGCCAGTTGCGTTTTTTGCGCCGCCTGCGCGGCGTCCTCGCGCTTTTTGGCGTCTTTTTGCTTGTCTTCGACCATCCGGCGCTCTTTCTCGACTTTCTCTTTCTCCTTGTCCTTCAGCGCGATGTCGGGTTTGGCGACTTCCGGTTTGGCGACGGCCTTGGGCGGGGTGGGATCGACTTTGGGCCGCACCTCGGGCTTGACCTCGGGCTTGGGCGGCTCCGGCGGCGGTTCCACGGGTTGCGGCTGGGCCTGCGACGGCGGACTCCACAGATCGACAATGTTGACCTGCGGCTCGACCTTCTTCTGCCAGTTCACGCCAAACAACAGGAGCGCGATGAAGAGTAGATGCATCGTGGACGCAAACGCGCCCGAGATCACTTTCTCCTGCTGCGTGGTATAGGCGTGGGCGTATTGCATGGCGCGCGGGCCTATTGAGCGCGCGGCTTGACCATCAAGCCGACCTTCTTGACCTGGTTTTGCTGCAGCATGTCCATCACGTCGAGCACGGACTCGTACCGCACGTCCTTGTCGGCCGCGATCACCACCGCCTGCTCCGGATTTTTCAACTGTTTCTGTTTGATGGCGGCAAGCAGGTCGTTACGCGACACTTTTCGATCGTCGCTACCGGCGGCGCGGTCGCGCAGCCACAGCGTCTGATCGGTGCGTATGGAAACTTCAAGCGGCGCCACCGGCGGGTTCGACGATTTGCCGATCGATGGCAGTTCGACCTGGCCGGGATTGATCAACGGCGCCGTCACCATGAATATCACCAGGAGGACCAGCATGACGTCGATGTACGGCACGACGTTGATCTGGTTCATCAACCGCCGGCCGCTCCTTTTTTCGATCAGCATGATTTAGGCACTCTTAGCTCTGGCGCTGGAGGATATTGGAGAATTCTTCCATGAACGAATCGAAGCGCGTGGCGAGCCGGTTAAGATCGCCGGCAAAGCGGTTATAGGCGACCACCGCGGGAATTGCCGCGAATAGTCCCATCGCGGTCGCAATCAGCGCTTCGGCGATGCCGGGAGCAACCGTGCCGAGAGTGGCCTGCGCGACCTGGGCGAGGCCGCGAAACGAATTCATGATCCCCCACACAGTGCCGAACAAGCCGACATACGGGCTCACTGAACCGACCGAGGCAAGGAATGACAGGTGCGATTCGAGGACTTCCATTTCGCGCTGGTAGGTCGCGCGCATTGCGCGCCGCGTGCCGTCCATCACCACCGCGATGTTTTGTGCCGAACTCTGGCCCGGCTGCTTACGGAGCTTGGTGAATTCTCGAAAACCCGATTCAAATAACCGCTCCATGGTGCCGGAAGCGTCACGCGAGTTGATCGCGCGCTGAAAAAGTTCGTTGAGATCGCCGCCGCTCCAGAAGTCCTTTTCGAACTTGTCGGATTGCCGCGACGCGCGCCGGTAGGTGAAAATCTTGATAAAAATGTAGTACCACGAAAATATCGAGCACAGCAGAAGCCCGAACATCACCAGTTGCACCAGCACGCTGGCGCCGGTAATCAGGCTCAACACCGACATATCGTGCGTCACGTTCATGCTTGCCTCAATTTTCGAGTTTGTCGAGAATGGATTTCGGTATTCTAACGGGCTTGAATGACTGCGTGTTGACGCACGCGACCTTCACTTCGCCGGTCACCAGGTTGTGCGCGCCGCGGCGCACCGACTGCGCAAGCTCGAGCAGGCTGCCGCGCGCGCCCGTGAGCGACACCGTGACCTCAAGTTCGTCGTTGAACAGCGCCGGCCGCAGATACTCGATCGCCAGCGAGCGCACCACGAACACCACGTTGTAATCGTGCAGGAGCGTGGTTTGCTCGAAACCGAGCGCGCGCAACCATTCGGTACGCGCGCGCTCCATGAATTTCAGGTAATTGGCGTAATACACCACGCCGGCGGCGTCGGTGTCTTCGTAATAGACGCGCACCGGCCAGCTGAACGCGTCGGGGAAACTCTGATTAAATGATTTCATTTACGCGCATTTCAAAATAAGGGTAGCGCAGGCGACCCCGCCTGCACCGGCCTCAATGCAGGCGAGTCGCCTGCGCTACAAGAGATTTCACACTTATTCTTCTAACGCACCAACCATCGTAAGGGGGTTAACGCCTGACCCTCAAGCCACAATCCTCAATCCTGCTTTCCAGCCGGCTCTTCCCACAACTCCGGCGTGACGAGGCTTTTCGGCTGTGCCAGTCCGAAGTGGCGATAAGCAGTGACCGTCGCCATGCGGCCGCGCGGCGTGCGCTGCAGATAACCCTGCTGAATGAGGTAGGGTTCGAGCACGTCCTCGATGGTGTCGCGCTCTTCGCTGATCGCCGCGGCGAGATTATCAACGCCGACCGGGCCGCCGTCGAACTTCTCGATCACCGCGAGCAGAAGTTTGCGGTCCATCACGTCAAGGCCGAGCGCGTCGACGTCGAGCATTTTCAACGCCGCGTCCGCCACCTCTTTTGTCACCTTGCCCTGCGCCTTGACCTGCGCGTAGTCGCGCACGCGTCGCAAGAGCCGGTTCGAGATGCGCGGGGTCGCGCGCGCGCGACTCGCGATTTCACGCGCGCCGTCGGCGTCGACTTCGATTTCGAGCAGCCTGGCCGAGCGCGCCACGATGCGCGTGAGCTCCTCCACCGAATAAAAATCGAGCCGCGCCACGATGCCGAAACGGTCGCGCAGCGGATTGGTCAGCATGCCCGCGCGCGTGGTCGCGCCGATCAGCGTGAACGGCGGCAGGTCGAGCTTGACCGAGCGCGCCGCCGGGCCTTCGCCGATCATGATGTCGATCTGAAAATCCTCCAGTGCAGGATAAAGTATCTCTTCGACCACCGGCGAAAGCCGATGTATCTCGTCGATAAACAGCACATCATTCGGTTCGAGATTGGTCAGCATCGCCGCGAGGTCCCCGGCGCGCTCGAGCACCGGGCCCGACGTGTGGCGCAGGTTGACGCCCATCTCGCGCGCGATGATATGCGCGAGTGTCGTCTTGCCCAAACCCGGCGGACCAAACAGCAGCACGTGATCGAGCGACTCCTTGCGCTGACGCGCGGCCTCGATGAAAATTTCGAGCTGGCCGCGGATTTTCTCCTGGCCGATGTATTCGTCGAGCTGCTTCGGCCGCAGCGCGCGCTCGAACACCTCTTCCTGCGGCGAAGCGGGTGCGGCGGCAATCAGGCGGTCGGTTTCTATCATTTCTCGGTACACCGTAAGGCGTGAGGCGTGAGGCGTGAGGCGAACGCTGGCGCGACGATGTGAACTACCGGTTTACGCCTCACGCCTAACGCCTCACTCTTCACGATTTTGAAAGAAGCTTCAACGCCTGCCGTATGCCGTCGGCCACCGCGGTGCCGCCTGGCAACTGTTTGACGGCCCATGACGCTTCCTTGTCATTGTAGCCCAGCGCCTGCAGCGCATTGAGGATGTCGCCGCTATGCGCGCCGGCGGCGGTTGCCGCCACCACCGTCACGTCAAGCTTGTCTTTCAATTCGAGCAACAGGCGCTCGGCAGTTTTCCGGCCGATGCCGGGGACCTTGATGAGCCGCGCGCTGTCCTGCGCGGCCACGGCCTCGTACAAATCATTGATGCTCATACCGCTCAACACCGACAGCGCGGTGCGCGCGCCGACGCCGGATATTTTCAGCAGCTGGCGGAAGACGTGGCGCTCCTGCTCGCTCGCGAATCCGTAGAGCAGTTGCGCGTCCTCGCGCACGAGGAGATGCGTGTAAAGCACGACGTCGCTGCCCGCCGCCGGCAACTGATAGAACGTGCTCATCGGCACGTCGATTTCGTAGCCGATGCCGTGCACGTCGACGATCACCCGCGGCGGACGTCGTTCGATTAATTTACCGCTGATCCTGCCGATCAAACCAGTCTCCCGCGTTTCATGCGATAGCCCGCAGTCGCCAGTTTACCGAGTCCCTGCCCGCCGTGCGCGTGGCAGATCGCGCAGGCGAGCGCGTCGGCCGCATCGGGGCTCGGATCGCCCGCGAGCTTGAGCAAACGCTTGACCATGTCCTGCACCTGCCCCTTCGCCGCGTGGCCGTTGCCGACGACCGCCTGCTTCACCTGCAAGGCGGTATATTCAGATACCGGCAGCTTGTGCAGCACCGCGGCGCAGATTGCCGTGCCGCGCGCCTGGCCGAGAAGCAGCGTCGATTGCGGGTTCACGTTGACGAATACTTTTTCGATGGCGACCTGGTCAGGCGCCACACTCGCGATGACCTCCTGCAAACCGTCGAGTATCGCCTTCAGGCGCAGCGCAAGATCGCCGGCCGCCGGGGTTTTGATGCAGCCGCTGGTGACGTAGGCAAGCGTGCTGCCGGTCTTATCGAGCACCCCAAAACCGGTGACGCGAAGGCCGGGGTCGATTCCAAGAACGCGGATTCGTGAGGCGTGAGGCGTGAGGCGTGAGGCGGAGTTCATCGAGGCGCCGCCGGTTTCCGATGTGCGTTAATCAGCCCGCCGATCAAACCGAAAACTCGATCTATCGTGGTTTCGATATCATCCG
>JAYVME010000410.1:0-3477 GCA_043759115.1 Betaproteobacteria bacterium
CGCTGTAGTCCGCGATCAGCGGGCGCGGCCCGAAATACCGCCAGCGCAACGCTCCATACCACTGGTTCAGATTGTCCACGGTCACGCCGGCCGACACCACCGCATTCGGCGCATTGGGAACGTAGTTTCCCAGGTCCTCAACGTCGGTAAACCGCGCGCGCGTAACTCCCGCGCTGGCGTCAAACGCAAGCCACGACTTCGCCTGGTACTGCACGAGAGCTTCGATACCGGTGCGCAGCGTGGGCCGGCTCGCCTCGGTGGTGCCGGCATCGCCCACGAACAGCAGTTCCGAATTTTGTCGCAACTGCCACAGCGCGAACGACATTGTCATGCCGGGGACGCGCTGCGTGCGCAGGCCGAACTCATAACCGGTCGTGCGAACCAGCGGGCTAACTGGAGAAACCGCGGTACCGGTCTTGGAATCAACGGTCTGGGTCACTCCACGCGCATCGTTGCTGTGAAAGCCGCGGCCCCAGTTCAAAAAATATTCGGTCTGCGCCCACGGCCCGAACACGACCGAAAATTTCGGCGACTTCAGTGAGTCGCTCTTGTTGCCGGTGTTGGCCGGCAGCTGGCTCGTCACATCAAACTTCTGATGATCGAAGCGCAGGCCCGCGATGGTACGCAACCACTCACTCCACTTGAAGGTGTTGGAAAAGTACGGCGCTATGCTGGTGACGGTCGATTCGTCCTGGCTCGTCACCGAAACTAATTCGCGGCCCTGCGTGCTGTAGAGCGCAACTGGCGCGAGCCGGTCGCGGCGCAACTGCAATCCGAGGGTATTCGAGACTTCATGATTGGCCCATTTGCCCGTCCAAGTCTGGCTTGCCGTCGCGCCCATCACGGTACGGTTCTCGCTCTGCGCGAACTGATCGCCCCGCACCGGGTCGTCGAGAAAATAAGTGAAGTTCGAGATGAGCGTGAGCTTGGAGCGGATCGCATAAATATTGATATTGCGGCTCACATTGCCGTCGGTCTGGCGCCACTCGCCGGACAGGCTGTAGCGGCTGGTCTGCCCGCCATCGCGCGCATCGATGGCGCCGAAGCGATCGATCAGTCCGCTTTGCACGGCGCGCTGCGGGATCTGGTCGGTCGAGTTCCAGTTGGCCGAGTACCCCATCGCCGTGACGTTGAAGCCATTGGCAAGCGACCCTTGCGCGTAGCGCAGCACGCCGTTCAACTTGTGAAATTTCTCCGGGTTGTCCCATGGGCCGTTGTTGTATACGTATTCAAGCCCGTAGACCACCCGACCCGCGCCCACCTCCGGCGAACCCGCGAGCAACCCGCGCTTGTAGCCGTTCTGCCCGCCGGTCAGGCTGGCAATCGTCGCGGGCAGATTCTCGGCGTAACTGATGCGTGCCGAGCCGACGGAGGCAAAGTCGCCGTCCTCCGCAAAGTACGGCCCCTTGTTGTATTGAATGCGGGTGACCAGTTCGGGGATCAGAAAATTCAGGTCGGTATAGCCCTGACCATGCGCGTGGGTCGGCATGTTGACCGGCATGCCCGCGACCCACGTGGCGAAATCCGTGCCGTGATCGAGGTTGTAGCCGCGCAGAAAATACTGATTCGCCTTGCCGTCGCCGGAATGCTGCGTGACGACCATGCCGGGCACGGTTTCGAGCACCTCGCCGGTTCGCGACAACGGACGCCGCTCGATCTCTCCCGCCGTGACCGTACCCTGGCTTGCCGCGTCAGACACGCCGACCGCGTTTTCGTAATTACCCGTAATCTCGACCTCATCGAGCTTCTGCACGCCTTCGGCAAGCGCCGCGCAGGCCAGACCGGCCGCGCACGCAGCCACGGATGCTTTTATCGCCTGCCGCACAAGCCGTTTTCTGTTCACGAATTATTTTTCACTGGTGAGCGGCAACCGATTGAAAGAATAGTCCGGCAAGCAGTACGCAACACTGACAAGGCCGCGCGGCGCGGCCTGTTACTTCAGCGGGCGCCGGTTTCTAATTTTTCAGCTGGAAACGAATCGGGACTTCGACCGGATGCGCGATCGGCGTTTCACCGCGCCGGGCCGGCACGAACGTCCAGCCCTGCACCGCTCTCATCGCCGCATCATCAAGCAATGTCGCGCCGGAGGTTTGCGCGATGACGATTTTTTCCGGAGCGCCCTTCGCGCTGACCTCGACACGCAGCAGCACGAGCCCTTCAAGCCCCAATTTGCGCGCGATCGGCGGATATGCGGGCCGTGGGTTGTTGAGATACGCCACGTTGAAATGGGGCGGCTCAACCGCATCTGCGTGGTGAGGCGCAGCCACGACCGCCGGCGACCTGGCTATCACCACCGGCGCAGGTGGAGTTTCCGGCACCGGCGCCGTGAATGCAGCGGGTGCCGCCTCCACGCGCTGTACCGCTATTACACTGGGCGCATGCTCCATCGACGGCACGGGAAGCGCGCGGCTTTTCGGTGCAGGGGTCGCATGCTTGATTTCAACCGGCGGCGGACTCTCCACAATCACCGGCGGCAACACTGCAAACGTCACCGTCAGCGGTGGCACGGGCTCGACCGTCGCATGGCGCCAGGTGTGCAATAGAATTCCACCCACGGCGGCGTGCACCGCGAGCGAAAACAGGAACGCGGGCGTCAGCGCCGAAGCCGCGTGGCGGCGCGCGAATTGAACCTTCTGCGGGTCAGACATATTTTCAGCGCAATCAGCCCGGGGAAATGTACCCTAACCTGTTAATTATGCCACTAAAACACCGTTAACTTCAGGTTAAACGCGCGCTCGATAAACCACTTGCTCGCGAGCAGGCAAATCAACACCGAACCGCCAAGAAATACCCCCCGCTGGTAAAGGGCGGTTCGCCGCAGCCAGTAGGCCGCGGGCAGAAATACGCTGACGATGGCCAGTTGCCCGGCTTCCACGCCGAGATTAAAGCCCACCAGCGCCAGTAGCAGGGCGTCCCGCGGCAATCCGAGGTCGGCCAGCACGCTCGCGAAGCCGAAACCGTGGATCAACCCGAAGGCGAACGCGACCATCCAGCGCCGACGCTGGAACAACGGGTAAAGGTTGTTGAGCGCGGCGAGAATGACGGACAATGCGATCGCCGATTCGGTCAGCCGCGTCGGCAGCGTAATCACGCCAAGCGCGGCAAGACTCAGCGTGATCGAATGCGCAACCGTAAACGCGGTGACAATCTTGAATACGTCCCACAGCGCCGGCTTGAACCGTTCCACCGCCTGCCAACCCGTGTTGAGCGGGATCAGCACCGCGGGCAGCAGCAGCGACAGCAGGAACAGAATGTGATCGAAGCCGATCCAGATGTGCCACACGCCTTCGCGGGCGTAATCGATGAATTGCGTGACGCGGCTGGACCGCGTCAGTTCAAAACTCTGACGCGCGGTATCCGGACTGAAGATCGCGGTGCGCGTGGCGCCCGCGTATTCGAGGCGCAGCAAGCCCTTGTGCTGGGGATCGAGATCGAAAAAGAGGTTGTAGCCGAGTTCAAGTGCCGCGCCGGGTTTCG
>JAYVME010000411.1:0-8035 GCA_043759115.1 Betaproteobacteria bacterium
CTTCTTCAGCACGCGCTCCAGCGCCCGCAACGTCTTGTCGACCTGCAGGGCGCCGTTGACCGCCAGATAATCGGCGGAAACCGGAATCAGCACGCGGTCGCACGCGAAAATTCCGTTCAACGACAGCACGCCCAGGAGCGGGCACGCATCCATCAGGATCGGCCGCTCGGTGTTGAGGTTTTCCTTGACGATGCCCGCATGCAGCCGGTACAACGCCTGCGGCCCTTTGCCGAACTGCGTATCGACCTTGGACAGGTCAAGATGCGATGGAATGATGGACCAACCCGAACTGCTCTCGCGGATCAGGTGCGTAAGTTGTTTCGCATCCTGGTAAAAGGCATACAGGCTGTCGTGACCGTCGCTCGCCACGACGCCGCTGATTGCGGACAAATGCGCCTGCGGATCCAGATCGATAACGAGAGGCGTGGGGCCGCGGCGCGCGAGCAGCGCAGCTAAATTCAGCGTGGTTGTCGTCTTGCCAACCCCGCCTTTCTGATTGAAGACAACAATCCTCGCCATTGCTTCCCCGCGCCGCGGAGCAACAAGCCCAATGCTGCGGCATCAATGTAGCTGGTCGAAGATAGTCACTCAAAAACAATATGTTGGCAATGTATTTTGTCACCATTTCTACATAACACGCCAAAGTCCCTAAGCCGAATGAAAATTCAAATTTTTATCTCATACCACTGTTTATAAATGACTTTATTCTTATTCGACGCCCAAAAATGGCATGCCGCAGGTAGCGACAGGTAGCAGAAACCAGCGCGAAATATGCCTCTGCCGCGTGACCGCTGCGCCTTGCTATACGCTTGCCGGTAGGCAATAATCCAGCCCCGCACCGGGTGACGGCAACGTCGTCTTGCGCGTTCGTCGCCAGGCCATGCTTATCCATCGAGCCTGTTCTCACGAGATAATCCCGTATGACCGAATTTAATTGGCTCCTTAAAGGCCGTTGTTACAAGCTGGGACACGACGTGCAACATGCGGGCGGCGTGATTCCGAACCGGCTTATCGTTGCGCGCGAAATGGACCCGCAGAAACTCGTTCCGCATCTCTTCGAAGAATCCGATCCCGGCTTTCATGCGCGCGCGAAGCCCGGCGACATCATCGTCACCGGACGCAACTTTGGCATGGGCCCAAAGTCTAACGGCTACATCGCGATGCAGGCGCTGGGCCTGGGGCTCATCTGCGAGTCGATGCCGTTTCTCGCCTACCGCGCGGCAGTCGGCGCCGGCGTGCGTGTTTTGACCGATTGCATAGGCGTGACCGAACTGTGCGACACTGGCGACGAACTTGAAGTCGATTTTCAGAACGGCTTCTTCGTGAATCATACGCGCGGCATCACACGTGAATATCCGTCGCTGCCCGATCAACTGCGCGAAATTGTCGAAGTCGGTGGCAATACAGGCTGGTTGAAACAATGGTGGCAGCGGCAAAACGCCGCACAATTGAAATGAGCACATGAACGCAGCCGCACCACGGCAACTTACTGCGTACCGCAAGCACTGGGCGCACCGCTTTGGCATTGCACCTTTCCTGCCGATGTCGCGCGCCGAGATGGATACGCTCGGCTGGGATACGTGCGACGTGATTCTGGTCACCGGCGACGCCTATATCGATCATCCGAGCTTCGGCATGGCGCTGGTCGGGCGGCTCCTCGAAGCGCAGGGTTTCCGCGTCGGCGTCATCAGCCAGCCCGACTGGCACTCGGCCGATGACTTCGCGCGGCTCGGAAAACCCAATCTGTATTTCGGCGTGACCGCCGGCAACATGGATTCGATGGTCAACCGCTATACCGCCGACCGCAAAATCCGCTCGGATGATTCGTATACACCCAATTCGGCGCCCAATAAACGTCCCGACCGCGCGGTGATCGTCTATGCGCAGCGTTGCCGCGAGGCCTATCCCGACGCCGCACTGGTCGTCGGCAGCATAGAAGCGAGCCTGCGCCGCATCGCGCATTACGATTACTGGTCGGACAAGGTGCGTCGCTCAATCCTGCCGGATTCGAAAGCCGACTTGCTGCTCTTCGGCAATGCCGAGCGCGCCATTGTCGAACTCACGCACCGCCTCGCCAAGGGCGAACCGATCGCCAACATCCACGATCTGCGCGGCAGCGCATTCATGGCGCCGCACGGCTGGCGTCCCAAAGGCTGGACTGAAGCAGATTCCACCACCGTCGATACGCCGGGCGCGGTCCATCCGCATCCTGATCCTTATGCGGTAAAAACCAAAAATCCGGCGGCACCGCCTGCCCCTGCACTGCCCGCCAACGTGCATCCGATCCGCATCCAAAGCCGCGCCGAGCACCTGGCGGTGCGCCAGATCGAGCGCGCGCGCACGGTGATTCGTTTGCCGTCCTACGAGCAAGTCACAAAAGACCCGGTGCTCTATGCGCACGCCTCGCGCACCTTTCACCTGGAATCAAATCCCGGCAACGCGCGCGCGCTCGTGCAGGCGCACGGCGACCGCGATGTATGGTTGAATCCGCCGCCGATCCCGCTGACCACGCCGGAAATGGACCACGTCTACGGGCTGCCTTACGCGCGCGCGCCGCACCCCGCGTACGGCGACGCCAAAATTCCCGCGTGGGAAATGATCCGCTACTCGGTGAATATCATGCGCGGCTGTTTCGGCGGCTGCACGTTCTGCTCGATTACCGAACACGAGGGCCGCATCATTCAGAGCCGCTCGGAAGAATCGGTCCTGCACGAGATCGAGGAGATCCGCGACAAAACGCCCGGCTTCACCGGCGTCATTTCAGACGTTGGCGGCCCGACGGCCAACATGTACCGCATGGCATGCAAAGATCCGAAAATAGAATCCGCGTGCCGCCGCCTGTCGTGCGTGTTTCCCGACGTCTGCGAAAATCTCGGCACCGATCACACGCCGCTCATCAATCTGTACCGCAAGGCCCGCGAGTTGCCCGGCATCAAGAAAGTCTTCGTCGCATCAGGGGTGCGCTACGATCTGGCCGTGCGCTCGCCCGAGTACGTAAAGGAACTCGCGACCCACCACGTCGGCGGCTACCTCAAGATCGCCCCCGAGCACATCGAGGACGGTCCGCTCTCCAAGATGATGAAGCCGGGTGTCGCCAGCTACGACAAATTCAAGGAACTGTTCGACAAATTCTCGCGCGAAGCCGGCAAAGAGCAGTACCTGATTCCCTACTTTATCGCCGCGCATCCCGGCACCACCGACGAAGACATGCTGGCGCTGGCACTCTGGCTGAAGGGCAACGGCTTCCGGCTCGATCAGGTGCAGACCTTCCTGCCGACGCCGTTAGCCCTCGCCACGGCGATGTATCACACCGGCAAAAATCCGCTGCGCAAAGTCACCGATACATCGGAAGAAGTCAAAATCATCCGCGGCGGACGCCAGCGCCGCTTGCACAAAGCCTTCCTGCGTTACCACGACGCGGAAAACTGGCCGCTGCTGCGCGAAGCATTAAACCGCATGGGCCGCGCCGACCTCATCGGCAACGGAAAACGCCATCTCGTGCCCGCGTTCCAGCCGACGGGAACGGGCACCTCGTTTCGCGGCCAGCATGTGCACAAGGTAGTGCCGCCGTTGGTGCGGCCCGCCGTCTACCGCAAGCCGGCTGGCAAAGCGAAACGAGTGCGCTGACTTTACTTAAATACTTAGCCGCCGATGAACGCCGATAAATTCAGAAACAATTCGCCACAGAGAGCACAGAGGACACAGAGAAATACAAAAAAACAGGAACCACTCGTTTGGTTCTAAGTTGTTTTTCCTCTGTGACCTGTGCCCTGCATTTTATTTTTGAGACGAGATATAGATAGATTACCGATGCCGACCGTGGAATCTCCGAGCGTAGCGAATCAACCCTCGATCGGCGCGCAGACCGTCTGGCAGACAATCAGGGCGCAACTGGAAAGCGCGCGACAACGCATCATCGGCGAGATCAGCAATTATCCGGCGCCACGGCCGGCGTGCGACGCCGACTTCAATCATCTGCTCGAAGAACGCGCACGCATCTCCGATGAATTGAACCGCTTGCATGCTGCCGCCAACAGTGCGCCGGCAAATTTTCGCGAGCAGATCGAGGACTTCATTGCAAAGTCAAATTACCTCGACGACGCGGGCAGGCAGAAAATCAGATCGTTGATTTTAAAATTGCCACGCTGATTGCAACACCCATCCAGGAGCGATCCCTATGGAAAAAACCCTGCAACCGGTCAAGGACGCGAGCCATCTCTATGAAGTCGAGCGCCGCGCGCGGCACGCCGAGCGGCCGGGCTTTCGCATCCACGAAGTGCACGCTGGAGGCACCGATGAGACTTAATGGAAGGGCTGCGTGCGCCACCACCGGCGGCGCGATTTTGCTGTTTCTTGCGACCGGCGCGGGCTGGGCGCAGAGTTACCCTGTAAAGCCGGTCAGGCTACTGATTGGCTTTGCCCCTGGCGGCGGCGCCGATATCGTCGCGCGGGGGATCAGCCCGCGACTCGTGGAAGCGCTTGGCCAGCAGATCATTGTCGACAACCGGCCCGGTGCGAACGGCATCATCGCCGCGGAACTCGCCGCCAAGGCGCCGCCCGACGGCTACACGCTGCTCGTGGCCCCCGGCAATTACGCCTTCGCCCCGGCAATGTACGCGAAACTGGCGTTCGACATGGCGACCGCGTTTGCGCCCGTCAGCCTGCTGGCCGAAACGCCGCTGCTCGTGGTCGTTCATCCGTCGCTACCCGTGAAGAGTATCGCGCAGCTCGTCGCGCTGGCGAAAGCGCGTCCTGGACAACTGGCCTACGCCTCGGGCGGCATCGGCGGTTCCGCACACCTCGCGACCGAGCTCTTCCGCTCGCTCACGCAAGTCGACATGGTGCACGTCCCCTACAAAGGCAGCGGGGCGGCGATTGCCGACCTGATTGGCGGCCAGGTGCCGCTGTGCATCTGCACGCTGCCGTCTGTGTTTCCGCACGTGAAGAGCGGGCGGCTGCGCGCGCTGGCCGTCACCACCACGCGGCGCAGCGCAGCCGCGCCTGACATCCCCACGGTGGCGGAGGCCGGCGTTGCGGGCTTTGAAGTAACGCAGTGGTATGGCCTGCTCGCGCCGGCCGGCACGCCTGCGGCCATCATCGAGCGGCTGAACGCGGATGTCGGCAAGGCGCTGAAGCATCCCGATACGCGCAGCCGCCTGCAGGCCGAGGGCGCCGAGCCCGTGGGCGGCTCGCCGCAGGAGTTCGGCGCATTCTTCAAGGCGGAAATCGCCAAGTGGACCCAAATCCTGCAGAAGGCGGGCATCCGCGCCGACTAGGACGCACGATGATCTTTCAGGACCGCACAACGCTTTATTGGCGTCATCAACGCCCGCGATAGCGCTTGCACGCCGTCTCGACAATGCGCGGTATCAGGTGGCGATACTCGATGCCGACGAAGCACAGGTTACGCCCCAGCGTGTTGGGCGTCAGATCGGAATTCGGATTCGCTTCGATGAACACCAACCGCCCTTCATCCGTCAGCCGGAAATCCAGCCGCGCGTAATCGCGCAGCTTCAAAGCGCGAAATACTTTCCTGCCGTAGTCCCGCACCTGCCGCAGCACGCGCGGCGGCAGCTTCGCCAGGCGATAGCACACGCGCCACTTGGTACGGTAGGCGCCATCGTTCTTTAATCGGTAGGTCGCAAATTTCGGCGCCGACGCCTTTTTGCTGCCAACGACCATTTCGGTAGGCGCCAGCACGCGCGGCTCGTTGCCGATGACACCGACGTAGATATCGCGGCCCGGAATGAACTCTTCGCAGACCACGGGCTCCTTCAGCCGCGCGCGTATCGCCCTCACCCGCTGGCGCAATTCGCGCGGCGTGCGCACCAGTGAGTTCTTGCCGATCTCGTCGGAGCCGTCGCCGTATTGCGGTTTGACGAGCAGCGGGAACGGGAGACCGGGATTTTCGATGCGGTCGCCGGGGCTTAAGCTGAACGAACACGGCACATCGACCCCCGCCGCGGCCGCAAGGTGCTTGGACAACGCCTTGTCGCGGCACACCTGTAAACCGGCGGGGCCGGTGCCCGTATAGCGGAGCTTCATGATGTCGAGCAAGCCGGCGATCGCATGGTCGAGCTTGCGGTCGCCGTCGACCCACTCGGTCAGATTGAAAACGATACGCGGCCTGAGTTTAGTCAATTCGGCCAGCGTCGCGACAATATCGGGACCGAACGGCACGACGACGATACGCTGGTAGCGCGGGCGCAGCGCCTTGAATACGTGTTCTTCCATGCACGCGCGGTCGAGCACAAAACGGCCGGACTTGTTGCGTTCGCCGTTTTCCGCGTCGACCAGCATTGCCACGTCGCAGCGTGTGTTGATTTCTTTGCGTTGCGACTTTGCTGTGCGTTGCGGCTTTGCCGTGCGTTGCGCCATGCGGGAATTGTAACCGTTCCCGCGCACGAGCACGTTGCGTTCCCGTCGCCGCGCTGTTATTGTTTCGAGCGCAAATCGCCAGCCCGCAAAATAATTCAGCCTCCGGAGGAAGAATGAAGTTCACGACATCAGCTTTGGCAGTGTTCGCCGCTGCCGCGTTCAGTGCCACGGCTTCAGCCCAGCCCTGCCCCGAAAAAAATATCAACTACTATCAGGCGTTCCCGGCCGGCGGCGAATCCGATATCTCGGCGCGGCACCAGCAGCTCGTGCTGAAAAAGAAATGTCCGGGCATCGAGACCATCGTCCAGTACAAGCCCGGTGCGGGCGGCGGCCTCATGTGGGCGCAGTTGAACGGCCTGCCGGCCGATGGCTACACCGTCGCCGGCATCAACCTGCCGCATATCGTGCTGCAACCGCTCGAAGGGCAGGTTCAATACAAGACCGAGGACATCACCCCGGTCTACTGGTTTCACTACACACCGGATGCGATCGTCGTCGCCAACGACAGCCCCATCAAGACCTACGCGGACCTCGTCAAACTGGCGAAAGCGCAGCCGGGCAAGCTGACGCTTGCGGGCTCGGGCACCAACTCGGCCAACCACGCCGCGCACGAGAAGCTCAACATCGTGGCCGGCATCCAGACCACTTACGTGCCGTTCAAAGGCACCGGCGACCTCACCACCGCCGTGATCGGCCAGCATGTGACCGGCGCGATGTCGTATTCGGCGTTCGCCATCAATGCCAGCAGCAAGGTCCGCGCGCTGGCGGTCGCCATGGACAAGCGCCATCCGCTGCTGCCCGACGTGCCGACCTTCAAGGAACTCGGCATCGACTGGATCGACGGCGCCTACCGCGGCATCGGCATGCCGAAATCGACGCCGCCCGAAGCACGCAAGCGCATGTCCGACCTGTGGGCCGCGCTCAACAACGACCCGGAAATGAAGGAACTCGCGTTCAAGAGCGGATTTGAACTGGTGAACGTGGGCGTCGACAAAATGGATGCGTTCATGAAAGAACGCACCAAGGCTTACATGGAAGTCGCCAAGCGCCTGGGGCTCACGAAGTAAGAGCGACACAACCCAAAAGGGCGGGGCGTTGCCTCGCCCTTTTTTGATTGTGAATTAACGTCAGGACGCCAACACCAGCCCCATCGCGACCGCGCCAGGCAGCGCCTGCACAAACAGTATTTTCTTGTTGGCGGTCACGGCGCCGAAAATTCCCGCAATGACGACGCAGCCGAGAAAAAACAGCTTGATCGCATGAGCACCGTCGCCAGGCAGCAAACCCCACACCAGACCTGCGGCGAGAAAACCGTTATATAAACCCTGGCTCGCGGCGAGCGCCTTCGATGCCGCTGCAAATTCCGGCGTCAGGCCGAACGCGCGGCGGCCGAGCGGCTTGTCCCAGAAATACATCTCCAGCACCATGAAGTACAGGTGCAGCAACGCCACCAGCGCGACGGCAATATTGGCGGCGATTGCCATCTATCCCCTCGCGCTCACTTGAAGTTGGCGATCTTGCGCGCCGACCCCGTCAGTTCGAGGATATGCATGCCGGTGCCGGCGCGATCGACGATGTAAATATAGCCGCGATCGTCGACTTCCACATTGTTGGTCTGGATCGCGATCTTGCAGCGGTCGACACCGTCGACCTTGAT
>JAYVME010000412.1:0-3460 GCA_043759115.1 Betaproteobacteria bacterium
GCCTGTTCCAGTTGTCAGGTCTCTGGCAGTGCGTGTAATCTAACCCGATGCGTTATCCGCGGTCGTTTCTAAAACTGCTGCTGGTCGGATTTTCGCTGGTGGCCCTGCCGCTAGTTGTCGCGCTGATCACGAGCGCGATAGCCGTTGACCAGCTTGCAAATCGCAGCGAGACCGCGGTTTATCAGGCGGTCCAGGCAACGCAAAGCAGCAGCCGCCTGAGCGAGTTGCTGACGGCAATGGAGCGCAGCGCGCGCCAGATCGTGATTCTGAACGACCGCAGCCTGCTCAAGGACTACAAAATCAGCCGTGCCCAGTTCGAGGAAACCACGGCACAATTTTCGGATCTGCCATTCGATGCCGGGCAGCGCGCCGAACTCGATGCGATCATCGCGACCGAGCGGCAAATATTCGACGCGCTCTCAAACACGCGGCTCAGGCCGGCAACGCTGCAGGCGCAGGTAAGCCGGTTCGTCGAACTCGCCAACCACGCACAATCCATCATGGCCAAAAGCGCCAGCCTGATTGACCGCGAAGTTGAAGCGATGCGCAAGGCCGCGGGCGAGGCAAGGCGCATCATGTTGTGGCAGGCGCTCGCGCTGATTCCCGTCATGATTTTCCTGGTGCTCGGGTTCACGGTCCTGATCTCGCGCCCGATTCGACAGCTCGACTCGGCGATCCGGGAACTCGGCGACGGAAAATTCCACTCGCCGGTCGTGGTGTATGGTCCCGCCGATCTCGAGTATCTTGGCGAGCGTCTGGAATGGATGCGACGGCAACTGATTGATCTTGATCAGCAGAAAAATCGCTTCCTACAGCAGATATCGCATGAACTCAAAACCCCGCTTACCGCGCTGCGCGAAGGAGCACAACTGCTGTCCGATGAAGTGGTCGGCCGTTTGACGCCGGAACAGCGTGAGATCGCGCAAATCCTGCGCCAGAATAGCCTGGAATTGCAGGGAAGGATAGAAGAGCTTATGAATTACGGCGCCATCCAGTTCCAAAAACTGAAGCTCGAACTGGCGCCGGTCAATCCGCGTACGATACTCGAACAGGTCGTGCAGCGTCAAAAGCTTGCCCTGCAGGCAAAAAATCTCGCATTCAGGACGCAATCTGTAGACTTCACGGTGATGGCGGATGCAGACAAGATACGTGTAATGCTGGACAATCTCTTGTCCAACGCGATCAAGTTCTCGCCCGTTGGAGGCACGATCGAGTTACGCATGCGCGAGGAAAATCAGCATCTGAATATCGACGTGACGGACGAAGGCCCGGGCATCGCGGCGGCGGACCAACCACATATATTCGAACCGTTCTACCAAGGCAGGGCGCAGGGTTCCGGGCCGGTCAAAGGCACCGGCCTCGGACTGTCGATTGTCAAGGAATGCGTGATGGAACACGGGGGAAGCATCGAGGTGATTGCGACGGCCGCTCCGCGCGGGGCGCATTTGCGGGTACGCTTGCCGGTCAGGCCGCTGGAGGTTTCGTGATACGGTCGATATGTCTGATGATTGCCCTGGCGTCGATGTTGAGTGCCGGCTGCTCGGTTCTGCACATTGCCGATTCCAGTCACGCGCCGTGGGTCAGGGAGGGTGGCCCGCGCCCATCAGGCGAAAACGAAAGCCTGCTCATGTATTTCGAGTACGTGCGTAAGTTGCCATCCGCCGAACTGGCGAAAGAACACGATGCGGTGCGCCAGCTTTATGCGAACTCGAGCTCCGATTTCGTGCGCGTACGCTACGCGATGCTGCTGAGCGTTCCCGGTGCCGCGTTTAGCGACGACGCGCGCGCGATCGAGGTACTAGTCCCCTTGCTCAAGTACGCCGACGCAAGCTTGCATACCCTCGCGTTTGTGTTGAGCACGCAGATTCAGGAACAGCGGCGCGCGCAGGAGTTACAGCAAAAACTCGATGCGCTGAAGTCGCTCGAGAAAAGTCTGATCGAGCGCGATCCCGGCGCGATAAGGCGGCGATGAGCGATCCGGCACGCAAAATACTGGCGGTCGACGACGATCCGGATTTGTTGCGGCTGTTGACGATTCGCTTGAAGTCCGCCGGCTACGAGGTTACCGCAGTCGACAGCGCAGAAAAAGCGCTCGCGCACTTGAGCGTAGGGAGACCGGAACTCGTGGTGACCGATCTAAGAATGAGCGGGATGGACGGCATGGCGCTCTTCGACGCGATTCATCAAACGCAGCCCACCGTACCGGTGATAATACTCACCGCGCACGGCACCATACCCGACGCAGTCGCAGCGACCAAGCGTGGAGTATTTGGCTATTTGACCAAGCCGTTCGATGCGCAGGCGCTGCTCGATGAAGTCGGGCGCGCGCTAGCGGTCAGTGGTCAAGGGGCGCTGCCGGCGAGCGGTAACGAATGGCGCGCGGCCATCATTACGCGTAACCCGACGATGGAGGACGTGCTTGCCAAAGCGCGGCTGGTCGCGGCGACCGACGCGAGCGTGTTCATCGTCGGCGAGTCCGGCACGGGCAAGGAATTGCTTGCGCAGGCGATACACGACGCGAGCGCGCGGCGTGACCGGTCTTTTGTCGCGATCAACTGCAGCGCGATACCCGAGCAGTTGCTCGAGTCGGAATTGTTCGGCCACGTCAAGGGAGCGTTTACCGGCGCGGTGCGCGATCACAAGGGATTGTTCCAGACGGCCGACCACGGCACGCTGCTCCTGGACGAAATCGGCGACATGGCGCAGTCCCTGCAGGTCAAGCTGCTGCGCGTGCTCCAAGAGAAGCAGGTGCGGCCGGTAGGCTCGACACAGAGTATCGACGTCGATGTGCGCGTGATTTCCGCAACCCACCGCAACATCGAGACCGAAATGGCGGAAGGCCGTTTTCGTGAGGATTTGTATTACCGCCTCAACGTGATTGCGTTCAAGCTGCCGCCGCTCGCCGACAGGCGCGAAGACATTCCGCTGCTCGCAAACGCCTTTCTCGCTGCGCTGGCGCGAAAGTACACAAAGTCGATCAACAGCATCGCGCCGGAGGCGCTCGAGTTGCTGGTGAGCGCGCCGTGGCCTGGCAATGTGCGCCAGCTCTACAATGTGGTTGAGCAGGCGGTCGCGCTTTGCAATACCTCCCTGGTGCCGGTGGCGCTGATACAGCAGGCGATCCAGCATCAGCAAAGCGAGTTCACGTCCTTCGAGCAGGCGCGCAAACAGTTCGAACGCGATTACCTGGTACGCCTGCTGAAGATCACCGGCGGCAACGTTTCGCAAGCGGCCAAGCTCGCCCAGCGCAATCGCACTGAATTCTACAAACTGCTGCAGCGCCACTCTCTCGATCCCGCGGCGTTCAAGTCGGCCACGTCGTAGTTTTGCTTCGTTCGCGTTAGACGTCGCCGTCCGGCGACAAAAAAATTCGCATGAAATCAAAGCGCCGCGCAGCGGCGTCGTGATGCTGTCGCCGCGCGGCAACGATTTGCCAGACGGTGTGGCACCCCAGTTTCTC
>JAYVME010000413.1:0-8020 GCA_043759115.1 Betaproteobacteria bacterium
GGTCAGATCGTTTACGAATCGGCCTGAGCCGGCCGCCTGCGGTTGAACTTTGGGCGTTCGTGCCCATCTTATTGGCTCAATCCTCAATCCTCAATCCTCAATCCTCGGTCCTGCCCCCGCCCCTATGAATCCACTACTCGATTTCTCCGGACTGCCACGTTTTGACGCGTTCAAGCCCGCCTACGTAACGCCTGCAATCGACGAGTTGCTCGCCGCCAACCGCGCCGTACTCGAAAAACTGGCGGCGCCGGGCGCTGCGCCGAGCTGGGAGAATTTCGTCGCACCGCTGCAGGATGCGACCGAGAAGCTCAACCGCGCGTGGGGACAGGTCGGCCACCTGAACGCGGTAATGAACAGCCCCGAGTTACGCGAGGTATATAACGCCAACCTGCCGAAAGTAACCCAGTTTTACACCGAACTCGGACAGAACCAACGCCTATTCGAAAAGTTCAAACAGCTCGGCGCATCCCCGGAGATGGCGCGCTTAAGCCGCGCGCAACGCGCGATCGTCGAGCATGAGCTGCGCGATTTCCGCCTCGGCGGCGCCGATCTGCCGACAGACAAGAAAGTACGTTTCACTGCGGTCCGCGAAAAGCTGTCCGCGCTGTCTTCGCGTTTTTCCGACAATCTGCTCGATGCGACCAATGCGTTCGCGCATTACGTTGAAACGGACGCCGCGTTGGGCGGCATCCCAGCGGACGTGCTTCAAGCCGCGCGCGAAGCGGCCGCCGCGGATGGCAAACCAGGCTGGAAATTCACCTTGCATGCGCCCTCCTATATGCCGGTCATGCAGTACAGCGATAACCGCGGCCTGCGCGAAACCCTCTATCGCGCCTATTCGACACGTGCCGCCGAATTCGGCAAGCCCGAATGGGACAACACGCAGCTGATCACCGAAATCGTCGCGCTCAGGCGCGAACTTGGACAACTGCTTGGTTTTGCCAATTTCGCGGAGTATTCGCTGGAACCCAAGATGGCGGAATCCCCGACGCAGGTGCTGCAGTTTCTCGCCGATCTTGCGGCCAAGGCCAAGCCGTTCGCCGAACGCGATCTGGCGGAGCTCAAGCAATTTGCGCGCGGTGACCTCAAGCTGCCGGAGCTCGCGGCGTGGGACATCGGCTATGTGTCGGAAAAACTGCGCATTGCGCGCTACGCTTTTTCCGACCAGGAAGTGAAACAGTATTTTCCGGAAACCACCGTGCTGCCGGGCATGTTCCGGCTGATCGAAACGCTGTACGGCCTGACGATAGCGCCCGACACCGCTCCGCTGTGGCACCCCGACGTGCGTTTTTTCTGCATCCGCGACAGCGCTGGCCAGCGGGTCGGCCAGTTTTACCTCGATCTCTACGCGCGGCCGTCGAAGCGCGGCGGCGCATGGATGGATGACGCCATTACGCGCCGTCGCACGGCCGGCGGAATTCAGACGCCGGTTGCCTATCTGAACTGCAATTTTGCGGCGCCGGTCGGCGAGATCAATGGCGAGAAGCGGCCGGCATTGTTCACGCATGACGAGGTGATTACGCTGTTCCATGAATTCGGCCACGGGCTGCATCATCTGCTGACGCGCGTCGAGGAACTCGGCGTATCGGGCATCAACGGCGTGGAATGGGATGCCGTCGAACTGCCGAGTCAGTTCATGGAGAATTTCTGCTGGGAATGGAACGCGCTCGCGCCGCTGACGCGTCATGTGGACACCAGCGCGACGCTGCCGCGCGCGCTGTTCGACAAAATGCTGGCGGCGAAGAATTTTCAGAGCGGCATGCAGGCCATCCGCCAGATCGAATTTTCGCTGTTCGATTTTCACCTGCACTTTGACTTCGATCCACACGCCGGGATGCCGGTGCGGGCGTTACTAGACGACATTCGCCGGCAAGTTGCCGTGATCATTCCGCCCGCATTCAATCGCTTTCCACAAAGCTTCTCGCACATTTTTGCGGGCGGTTACGCGGCCGGCTACTACAGCTACAAATGGGCCGAAGTACTGTCAGCTGACGCCTACAGCCTGTTTGAAGAACGCGGCGTTCTCAACCCGGAAATCGGCGCGCGTTTCCGCGACGAAATACTCGCGGTCGGCGGCAGCCGTCCCGCGCTCGAGTCGTTCGTCGCATTCCGCGGCCGCGCGCCCAGCATCGACGCGCTGTTGCGGCATAGCGGCATGAGCGACCGAGCAGGGGCCACGGCGCTTTAGCGCTGGGGATGCGGGCAACGCGAACTGCCGCCGGCTGTCGAACCGGCCAACTCAAAATCGCGACGTGCTCAACTGAGGCAGCGGAATGGCGGTCTCCGCCGGCGGGTTGATGTGAACCCTACCCGCATCACGGGCGTTATACTATTAAAGTGACGGATTTCAGGAACCGGAGAAATCACACCATGAAAACGTGGCTGCTTGTGACACTGCTGGGAATTGCAACGCTGGCCCACGGCGCCGAAATGTACCGCTGGGTCGACGACAAGGGCGTGGTCAACTACACGCTCTATCCGCCGCCCGCGAACATTCGGAAAGTGGAGCAGAAAAAGCTCGGTGGCAATACCGCGGTGCAAACCAGCGAGATGCCGTATAGCGTGCAACTGGCGGTCAAGAACTTTCCGGTCACCTACTACGCCACGCCCGATTGCGTCGAACAGTGCAAGATCGCGCGCGCGCATCTCGACAAGCGCGGCGTACCGTATACCGAAAAAAATCCGGCCAAGCCGGCCTCGGTGGAGGAGTTCGAGAATTTCAAAAAAATGACCGGCGGCGGTCTGGAAGTGCCCTTACTGCAGGTGGGTCAGCTCAAAATGATCAAAGGCTATCTTGCCTCGGAATGGGACGCAGCACTCGATCAGGCCGGTTACCCGACCAGCGCAATCCCCGGCACCAAACCCGCCGCAAAGCCGCCCGCAAAGCCGCCGGCACCCGCGTCGGCGCCGCCTGCGGCCGCCAAATAATGCGGATTGCAACGTGGAACGTCAATTCGCTTAACGTTCGCCTGCCGCAGGTGCTTGCCTGGTTGCAGGCACACGCGCCCGATGTGCTGTGCCTGCAGGAAACCAAGCTCGAGGACGTAAAGTTTCCGCTCGAGGACTTGCGGGCCGCAGGCTATCATGCCGTGTATAGCGGCCAGAAAACCTACAACGGGGTGGCGATTCTGACGAAGCGGCCAGCGGTCGATGTACAAGCGTCGGTTCCAGAATCGATTGATCCGCAGAAACGCGTGTTAGCGGCGACCGTCGATGGCGTGCGTATCGTCTGCCTGTATGTCCCGAACGGCCAGAGTGTCGATTCGGACAAGTACCGCTACAAGCTCGACTGGCTGAATAAAACCACCAGGTGGCTGACCGGCGAACTCTCCGCGCACGCCCGGCTTGTCGCCGTCGGCGACTTCAACATTGCGCCCGATGAGCGCGACGTGCACGACCCCAAGGCGTGGGAAGGCCAGGTATTATGCAGCGCACCCGAACGCCAGGCGTTTCAGGATCTGCTTGCCATCGGGCTCACCGACAGCTTCCGGCTCTTCGATCAGCCGCCTGAGTCGTACACGTGGTGGGATTACCGCATGAATGCGTTCAAGCGCGAAATGGGACTGCGCATCGATCACATTCTGATCAGCCGCGGCCTCGCCGAAAACTGTCGTTCGTGCACTATCGATAGCGAACCGCGCAAAAACGAACGCCCGTCCGACCACGCGCCCGTCGTCGCTGAAATCTCGATTTAGCGCCAATTACCCGCGCGACACTTACTCGCTGTCGACGGACTTGCCGGCGTCGAGGCCCAGTTCCTGAATTTTGCGCGTCAGCGTATTGCGGCCCAGTCCCAGCAAATGCGAGGCTTCGATACGCCGGCCGCCGGTGTGCGCCAGCGCGCGCGTGATCAAGGCTTTTTCAAATTGCGGCCCGAGCACGTCCATTATGCCCGTCTCGCCGCGATTCAACGCATTCGCGACTTCGCGTTCAAGCGCGGTTATCCAGTTTTCACCAGCCGCGGCACCTGCGTCAACCCTCAACTCGGACGGCAGGTCATTGACGTCGACATTGACGCCGGGCGCCATCACCGTCAACCAGTGGCACAGGTTTTCGATTTGGCGCACGTTGCCTGGAAAATCCTGGACGCTCAGAAATTTCAAAGCCGCCTCCGACAAACGCTTCGCCTCGACGCCGAGTTCACGCGCGCTCTTCGCGAGAAAATGCTTCACGAGCAATGGAATATCCTCGCGTCGCTCCCGCAGCGGCGGCAGCCGCAGGCGGATCACGTTCAGCCGGTGAAACAGATCCTCGCGAAACAAACCCTGTTTTACACGCACGTCGAGATCCTGATGCGTCGCCGCGATGACACGCACGTTCGCCCTGATCGGCTGATGCCCGCCGACGCGATAAAACTGGCCATCGGACAGTACGCGCAACAAGCGCGTCTGCAGGTCGGCGGGCATGTCGCCGATCTCGTCCAGAAATAACGTGCCGCCGTCGGCCTGCTCGAAACGCCCGCGCCGCATGGTTTGCGCGCCGGTGAATGCGCCGCGCTCGTGGCCGAACAGCTCGGACTCGAGTAAATCCTTGGGAATCGCCGCGGTGTTAATCGCGATAAACGGTTTCGCCGCCCGCGGGCTGTGACGGTGCAGTGCGCTGGCGACGAGTTCCTTGCCGGTGCCCGACTCGCCGGTTATCAACACGGTGGCGTGCGACTGCGCAAGCCGGCCGATGGCGCGGAAAACCTCCTGCATCGCTGGCGCCTGGCCGAGTATCTCGGGCTCGGCACCCGGTGCTTCAACGATGTCGTCCCGGCGTGTGCTTTCCGCCATCGCGCGCCGGATGAGTTCGACCGCGTGGTCGACGTCGAACGGTTTGGGCAGATATTCGTAGGCGCCGCCCTGAAATGCGGCGACCGCGCTTTCGAGGTCGGAATAGGCGGTCATGATGATGACCGGCATGTGCGGGAAGCGCTGTTTGGCCTGCTGTAATAATTCGAGCCCCGATTCGCCGGGCATCCGGATATCGCTGACGATCAGTTGCGGTGTTTCGTTCGCCAGCGCGCCCAACGCCTCGTCAGCCGATGAAAACGCCCTGAACGCGATGTTCTCCCGCGCCAGCGCCTTTTCGAATACCCAGCGGATGGAGCGATCGTCGTCAATAATCCAGACCGGTTTCATGGTTTGCCATTCTCGCTGTAATTGATCGGCAGCAGCAGTGTGAATGTCGTGCTGCCCGGCTGGCTGTCAAATGTGATCGTGCCGCCGTGCTGGGTAACAAAAGTCTGCGCCAGCGTCAGCCCCAGGCCGCTGCCGCCGTCGCGACCTGATACCAACGGATAGAACACGCGCTCACGCATGTCCTCCGGAATGCCCGGCCCGGTGTCATGAATTTCCACCTCCAGCGCGTGCTTGTAACGCTTGCGCGCCAGCGTCACCTGCCGCGCGATGCGCGTCTTCAATTTGAGCTGGCCGCTACCCTGCATGGCCTGCGCCGCGTTGCGCGCGATATTCAGCACGATCTGAATCATCTGTTCCTTGTCGCCCTTCAGCAGCGGCACGCTGGTATCGTAATCGCGCCGGATTGCAAGACCCCGCGGATACTCGGCGAGAATAAGACTGCGCACCCGCTCCAGCACTTCATGAATATTCAGCGGCGCGGGCTGCGGCAGGCGGTGCGGGGTCAGCAGGCGGTCCATCAATGACTGCAGGCGATCGGCTTCCTTCATAATGACCTGCGTGTATTCGTGCAGCGCGGGACGCTCGAGTTCGTGGTCGAGCAGTTGCGCAGCACCCCGTATGCCGCCCAACGGGTTCTTGATCTCGTGCGCGAGATTGCGGATCAACTCGCGGTTGGCCTGGCTCTGATCATGCAGCCGTTCTTCGCGCTCGATCCTGATCTGTTGATCGATATGGCGGAATTCCAGTAGCAGCCCCTGCAACACGTTAGCCGAATGCCCGCTTGCGGAAGCAGGGGCCACGGCGCGCTCCCCGCAAGCGGGCGGCTGCGCCGCTAACGAGTCCGCGCGCCCCTGCAACTCGTTAGCCGAATGCCCGCTTGCGGGAGCAGGGGCCACGGCGCGCTCCCCGCAAGCGGGCGGCTGCGCCGCTAACGAGTCCGCGCGCCCCTGCCAGCCCGCCACCCAGCCTTCGATTTCCACGGGCGACAACGTGCAGCTCAAATGCAGTTTGGCGTGCCCGGGCGCGCCGATTTTGAGGGCGTGTTCCGTGTAACTGCAACGGTTCGTGCGCGCATAGTCGATCGCCGCGCCGAGCACGCGGTCGTGTTCGAATATTTCGGCAATCGTAGTTCCCACAAAGCTTTTGCTGCTCAGCTCAAACAGATTTTCGGCGGCCGGATTGACGAAGCGCGCAATGAGCTCGCGATCGACGATTACGATCGCCGTCGCGAGAAGATCGAGGCCTGCTAATGCGGCTACCGCCATCATTTAGACATCAAGGAATATTAGGAGAGGCAAGAACCGGACCAGCCATGATTTCCATAGCGCAGATGCTGCCAGGCGGGTGCAAAAAACCGCCGGCGGCTATTTGATGTTGGCGATTTCCTTGCGCAGACTCTCGACGTTGTTTTCGTGCAGCTTGACCTTGTCTTCAAACGGCCTCAACCGCTCCTCGACGCGGGCAAAGTTCTTTTCGCTGCCTAAACGCATGTCCTTTTGTTCGGCGAGTTGTTTTTTTGAGGTATCGAGCTGCTGCTGTTCCTGCGCGAGTTCCTGTTCCAGGATTTTCCGGCGACCAGCGTCGCGGCTACGCTGCGTATCATTATCGACGCTCGGAAAGTTGGCGGGTTTTTGCTGCGCTTGCTGGGGTCGCGGCGGTGCCGGGGCGGTATTCATGGGCTCCAGATTCAAGCTCTTACAGCCTTTCGCGTCGGCTTTCACGTTGGTATAGCGCGTGTTGCCGTCCGCATCGGCGCACTTCCACATCTCGGCGTTGGCGGCCGGCGCCGCAATAACGAGCAGGAACAAAAACCATATTCTCATAGCGATCCTCGGGTAGCCCTTTACTGCAACGGGCGATACCTGATGCGGTTGACTCCACAAAACCCCGTGGTCGCTCTAAGTCTATGTCAGAAAAGAAAAACTTACAATGCAGGGGGCTGACGCCCGGCTTTGAAAATGCAACAGGGCGGGAACACCCGCCCTGTTGTGTGCCTATACCGAAAATTGATTACAAGCTGTAATACATGTCGAACTCAACCGGATGGGTGGTCATGCGAAAACGCGTGACTTCTTCCATCTTGAGCGCGATGTACGCGTCCAGCATATCGTCCGAAAACACACCGCCCGCGGTCAGAAACGCGCGGTCTTTGTCGAGATGCTCCAGCGCCATATCGAGCGACGAGCAGACGTTCGGCACCTTCTTTGCCTGCGACGGCGGCAGATCATAAAGATTCTTGTCGATCGGATCCCCCGGATGGGTCTTGTTCTGCACGCCGTCCAAGCCCGCCATCATCATCGCGGTGAACGCGAGGTACGGATTGGCGGTTGGATCCGGAAAACGAATTTCGACGCGGCGCGCTTTCGGATTGGTGACGTATGGAATACGGCACGCAGCGGAACGATTGCGCGCGGAGTAGGCCAGATTAATCGGCGCCTCGAAACCGGGCACCAGACGCTTGTACGAATTAGTGCCGGGGTTGGTGATCGCATTGAGCGCCTTGGCATGCTTGATGATGCCGCCGATATAAAACAGCGCGAATTCGGACAAGCCGGCGTAGCCGTTGCCAGCGAACAGGTTCTGCCCGCCTTTCCAGATCGACTGGTGCACGTGCATCCCCGAACCATTGTCGCCGACCACTGGCTTCGGCATGAACGTGGCGGTCTTGCCGTACGATGCAGCAACCATCCACACCGTGTATTTGAGTATCTGGTTCCAGTCGGCGCGCTTTACGAGCTTCTCGAACTTGGTGCCGATTTCGCATTGGCCGGGAGCCGCCACCTCGTGGTGATGCACTTCGACTTCAACGCCCTGTTGTTCGAGCGCGATGCACATTGCATTGCGGATGTCCTGCAGCGTATCGACCGGCGGCACCGGGAAATAACCGCCCTTGACCG
>JAYVME010000414.1:0-8010 GCA_043759115.1 Betaproteobacteria bacterium
ATTCCGAGCACCTGGCGGGAAGGCGGTCTACAACTGCACGGTGAGCTTACCCAAGGATTGAAATACAACGTCGGCGTCACTACCGGTTTCGATGCCGGCAAGCTCGATGATCCGGCATTCGCGATACGCAGTGCGCATCAGGAACTGCAACTCGCCAATGCGAACGATCTCAGCGTGCATGGCGCCCTGAATTACCGCGCCCCCGGCGTTCTATTCGGCGGCGGCGTGTTTACCGGCAACACGGGCCAGAATGGCGCGAGCAACGCCGCGCTGAAAGGCGTATCGGCACGCCTGACCCTGTGGGACATGCATGCGAAATATTTCAGGGGTAACTGGGATCTGCAGGCGTTATATGCGCGCGGCACTCTTGGCGATGCGGCGCAGATTTCGGATGCGCTCGTAGCTGCCTCGGGAAACCCGGCCCTGATAGCACCGAAAACCTTCGACGGGTGGTACGCGCAGGCCGCTTACCACGTATGGAAACGCGGCGATATGAGCATGACCCCGTTCATCCGGTACGAGAAATTCAACACGCAAAAAACCGTGGCCGACGGATTTACCCCGGACCCGGTGAATGACGAGCGCGTTATTACCGCGGGACTGAGTTTCAAGTTACATCCTCAGGTGGTGATTAAAGCCGACTATCAAAAGTTTCGCACGGACAGCACGAAGGACCGCTTCAACCTTGGCCTTGGTTATATGTTCTAGCCGGTGACGATGGTTCACCACTCAGCAGCATTTACGGATCCTGGAAACAAATGCCGAAATTATCCGCCTGGGTTCTGATTTTTTTTCTGACCCTGTCAACGCATGCCGGTGCGTTGGAACAGAACTACGAGGACCCTGGCGTGTTCGTCACGGATACTTTTGGCGCCCTCCTCCAGCCAAAATTGCTTTGGTTGACCAAGCCCGCGCAGGCGGAAATTGCCCGCATCTTGGGCCATGCCCCAACTCAGCTCAGACAGCGGTACTGGTCGGATGGCATCAAGAGCGTCTGGGTGCTAGAGGAAATCGGGAAAGAAGAACCCATTACGGCAGGATTCGTTATCGCTAACGGCCGCATAGATCATGTACGAGTGCTGGTCTACCGCGAAAGCCGCGGCTCCGAGGTGCGCTATCCGTCTTTTCTGCGCCAGTTCAAGGACGCCACGCTCACGTCCGACGCTCGGTTGAGCCAGACGATCGACGGCATCTCTGGCGCGACATTGTCGGTTTCCGCGCTCGAAAGGCTTGCGCGCGTGGCCCTGTATCTGGACCGTTTAAGCCGCCGGCCATGAACCGCAAAATCCACCTGTTGCTGTGGTTGCGGCGCTGGCATGGGAGGCTCGGCGTTGCGGCAGCTATCTTTTTCCTGTTTCTCGCGATAACCGGCATAGCTTTGAACCATACGACGCAGCTTCAACTCGCCGCCTATCGCATCCATGCGCCATGGCTCACCTGCTGGTACGGATTAAAGGTCGAACTGCCGACGCAAGGGTTCGCTGAGAAGGGAGCGCTGCTGGTCGCCGCCAATGGCGCGTGGCTGCTGAACGACAAGGTAGTCGCCAAAAACGTCCCTCAGCCCCTGGGTATGGTGGAAGCGGTAGGGATTCTTTACATCGCTACCCCGGAAATTTTATACCTCTACTCAACCGACGGGCTACTCGTGGAAAAGGTTTCCGGCGCATCGCTTCCGGCTCTTCCCGTGCTCGCTATTGGCACTGCGCAATCACATTTAGTGCTGCAAACGACATCCGGGGTTTATGCAAGCACCACCGGCTTGGCTTGGAAGATTGCAACGCCGCGCGCCGTGAAATGGTCGCACCCAATGCCAATTCCGTCATCGGAGCAAGCGCGCATTGCCGAACGGCTCGCCCCCGGCATTTCGGCTGAAACCCTCTTGCTGGACGTTCACAGTGGCCGTATTTTCGGGAGCTATGGTCCTGTCGTTGTCGATATCGTCGCACTTATTCTCGTCGTGCTGGCCGGCAGTGGTGTAGTCGTATTTTTCCGCTCCCATCACCATCATCGCGAAATCCGGCGAGCGCGGGATTAGCGCATATGCTGGCGTCCAGCCTCCTCCATTGCAGTGATGCTCGCTGCGCGCCGGTCCATAAAACGCGGTCGTATGTGTTCGGCACTTTGGTCGAGATTACGATCTATTCTGAAAATAGCCGGCATGCAGGTCATCTTGCGTCAACAGTACTCGAAGACTTTGATCGCCTGCACAGGTTGTTGCACGCCTGGCAAGACAGCGCTGTTGTAATACTCAATCGCGCCATTGCCGCGGGTGACCGCGACATTCCCGTCAATCCTGAGCTTGCAAAGCTGATCCGGGACGCAACCGAGTTCAGTAAACGCTCGCACGGTCTGTTCAATCCCGCCATCGGCAGACTCGTTCGACTATGGAATTTCCATGCTTCGGAGTTCGTGCCTGTGTCGCCGGATCTCCAGGAAATTCTGCGCGTGTTGGACGCCAATCCCAAAATGACCGACCTGACGTTGAACGGCTGCACGGTAAATTGTGCAAATCCTTTTGTGCAACTTGACTTCGGCGGTTATGCAAAAGGTCACGCGTTGGACCGTGCGATCAGTTTTTTGCGTCGACAGGAATTGACCGGCGCACTGATCAACATCGGCGGCAACATCATGGCGCTTGGACTCAAGGGTGAGCGGCCCTGGCGTATAGGTATTAAACACCCAAGAAAAGCAGGGCCCATTGCACTGTTGCCGCTGTTTGACGGAGAAGCAATCAGTACCTCCGGCGATTACGAGCGCTATTTCATGCTGAATGGCAAACGCTACTCTCATCTTATTGACCCGCGTTCCGGATATCCCGCTTTCGGCATGCAATCCGCCACGGTATTAGCCAGGCGTGGCGAATGCTCTGGGACGCTGTCCGATGCCTCGTCTGGACCACTGTTTATCCAGGGCACCGACGATTGGCGACAAATGGCCGGGCAACTGGGTGTAATGAACGCGATGCTGATAGACGACAGCGGCGAAATACATCTAACCGAAGAGATGCGAGACCGGCTTGAGTTTGTCTAAAGGCAGGGCCCGGATTTTCAGCGCTTGTCCATGCCCCACCGCGAGCAGATCGTCCCGCGCAACGCGGCGTCGTGTATAGTTAGTGCGTGTCGTAATAAGATAATCAAACCTGCGCTGCATGACAATCCGCGCCTCGCGCATCACGCTGATCGGCCTTGCCGCGGTTTACTCACGAGAGAAATTTATAATCAAGCCGTTAACGATCGCCGCCATGGAGGCCGCTTGACCCAACATGATCCCGATTTAAAAATTACCGCCATACAGGCGTTCCCGACATCGTTTCCGGTAAAGCCCGCGGACAGCATCAGCCTCGGCGTGGGGCGCGTCGTCAAGCGCGACGCGGTCATCGTAAAAGTCACGACGGCCGGCGGACTCGTCGGCTTCGGCGAATCGCACCACGGCCGCGCGCCGGGCACGGTGGCGCATCTAGTCAACACGACGCTCCGGCAACTCATCCTCGGCATGAACGCCGCGGACGTGGTCGGTGTCTGGAAAAAAATCTATGACAAGCAACTTGCAAGCCACGGCATGGGCGCGGGCACCTGTCTCGCGATGAGCGGCCTCGACCAGGCTCTGTGGGACATCCGCGGCAAGGCGGTCGGCTGGCCGTTGTACAGACTGCTCGGCGGCAGCGCCAAACCCATACCGGCGTATGCCGGCGGCGTATCACTTGGCTACCAGGACCCCACAGCACTCGTCGCTGAAGCGCGGCCGCATCTCGAAGCCGGCTACAAAGCGTTAAAGCTGCGCGTGGGTGACGCCCCGAAGCGCGATATCGAGCGCATCGCCGCGGTGCGTAAGGCATTTGGCGACGATCTGGTGATCCTCACCGATGCCAATATCGGTTACAGCGTCGAGGATGCGCGCGCCGCCATGCCGGCGATGGAAGATCTCAACGTCGGCTGGCTCGAAGAACCGTTTCCGCCGCACGATCATCGCAGCTACGAACTCGCCGCGACTTTCAGCAGCGTGCCGCTCGCCGCCGGCGAGAATCATTACACGCGTTTCGAATTCAACCGCGTAATCGAGGATGGCGCGATCACCATATTGCAGCCCGATCTGTCGAAAACCGGCGGCATAACCGAAGCGTTGCGCATCGCGGCGATGGCGTCCGCCTACAAGCTCAAAATCAACCCACATACCTCGATGACCGGTATCAACATGGCGGCGTCGATACATTTTCTCGCGGCCATCGACAACGGCGGCTATTTCGAGGGCGATGTGTCGCGCAACAATCATTTCCGCGACACGCTGACCACCACGCCGTATGTCGTCAATAAGGATGGTTGTGTGTTACCGCTGGAAAAACCCGGCATCGGCGTCGAGGTTGACGAAGATTTCATCGCGAAGCACCCGGTCATCGAAGGGCCGAGTTACGTGTGAAATGTGCGAAAATTGCGCGACCGCGTAGTCGAGACCCGAATACCGACAAAATACCTCGGCGCGCGCCGATCCACGATCTGAGGAGGTTCCCATGCGTTACGTATTGCACTCGTTATTCGCCGGCGCCGCGCTCGTAGCGTTCGGTACGCCGCTCGCTCAGAACTACCCGACCCGGCCCGTGCGCGTCCTGGTGCCGTACACGCCGGGCGGCATCACTGACCTCGTCACGCGCATCATCGCGCTGGAACTGACGAAAAGCCTCGGCCAGACGTTCGTCGTCGACAACCGCCCCGGCGCCAACAGCATCCTCGCCGTCGACATGGTGTCGAAAGCAACTCCCGACGGTTACACGCTCGGCACGGTGATTGCCGCGCACGCGGCAAACCAGACGTTGTACCCGAAGCTGCCGTACAACTCGGTCAAAAGCTTCGAGCACGTCTCGCTGCTCGCCACCTCGCCCTTGATCGTATGCGCGACCAACTCGCTGGCCGCAACCTCGATAAAAAATCTGGTGGAGCTGGCGAAAGCAAAACCGGGACAACTCACGTTCGCATCCAGCGGCGTCGGCGCCGCCGCGCACTTGACGACCGAGCTCCTGATGTCAACGACCGGAATCAAGATGGTGCATGTTCCGTACAAGGGCACCGCGCCCGCTTTGCAGGATTTGATCGGCGGCCAGATCAACATCATGATGGACACGCCCTCTGCAATGCTGCCGCACGTACGCGCCGGAAAAATCAAGGCGCTCGGCATGACCAGCGAAAAACGCGTCGCGGTCGCGCCCGAGATTCCGACCCTGATCGAATCCGGCGTGCAGGTCGTCGGCGGCACGTGGGTTGGCCTGCTGGCGCCGGCCGGCACGCCGAAGGCGATAGTCGACAAGCTGTCGCGCGAAGCCGGCGCCGCGCTGCGCCTGCCCGAGATCAAGGAACGCTTTATTCAACTCGGCATCGAGCCGGTCGGCAATACTTCGGCCGAGTTTACGAAATTCCTGAACGCCGAAGTTGCAAAGTGGGCGCAGGTCATCAAGGACGCCAACGTCAAAATCGAATAAGGAATCCGCTCATGCGTCACTTATACGTGGTCGCGGCACTGACGGCGATTGTGCTTGCCGCAATTCCCGTAATCGCCGCCGCGCAAAGCTATCCGGCGAAACCGATCCGCATCATCGTGCCGTTCCCGCCCGGCGCGTTCAATGACACGCTGGGGCGCACCATCGCGGCCAAGTTCAGCGACGGCGGCTTCGGCCAGGCGGTGGTCGACAACCGCCCCGGCGCGGGCAGCACCATCGGCGCGGATCTCGCCGCCAAGTCGCCGCCCGACGGCTACACGCTGCTGATCGTCGCCGTTCCCTTTGCGGTCAACGCCACGCTCTACACCCGGCTGCCCTACAACACCGAGCGCGATTTTGCGCCGATCCTGTTCGCCGGTTCGACACCGAACATGCTGGTGGTTCACCCGTCGCTGCCGGTCAAGTCGGTGCAGGAGCTCGTCGCTCTCGCGAAAGCCAGGCCGGGACAGCTCGACTACGCATCGACCGGCGCCGGCAGCTCAAACCATATGTCGATGGAACTCTTCAAGATGATGACCAAAACCGACATCCTGCACGTGCCGTATAAGGGCAGCGCGCCGGCGCTCACCGACCTGATGGGCGGGCATGTGATGATGATTTTCGACAACACGCCCAACGTGCTGCCCCACGTCAAGACCGGACGCATGCGCGGCATCGCGGTGACGAGCCTCAGGCGCTCCGCGCTTGCGCCGGAGATGCCAACCGTGGACGAGTCCGGCGTGCCGGGTTACGAAGTGCTGGTGTGGTTCGGTGTCGTCGGCCCCGCCGGCATTCCGCGCGAGATCGTGGCCAAGCTCAACACCGAGATCAACCGGATTTTGCAGCTTCCCGACGTGCGCGAGCGCTTCCAGGCGGGCGGTGTCGACCCGGTGGGCGGCCCCGCCGAAAAGTTCGGCGAGCACCTGAAAACGGAAATCGCCAAATGGGGCAGGGTAGTGAAAGCTACCGGCGCGCGGGTCGACTAACAGTGCGTCCCGCATGAACTGCGCGTGCGCATTTCTGCGCGCGCCGCCGCGTGCGACTTAAAACCAATCCGGCACGTAATAGATCGCGGCCGTAACAGCACAAGTCCACAGGAACATGTCCCGCAGTTGTTTGGCGGCGACGGGGTTAAGCTTCTTGCGCCGCTTGTACTTGTCCGCCGGGTCCGGCGCGGTCGCCATCCGGTAATCCGCGATAATCAAAAAAATCCCAATAGCGAATGCAATGCCTGCCCACAACATAATTCACCCTCTCCGGTTCGCATAACGGTTCGATAGCGTCATCTTAGCGGCTTGCCGGCAATCGTCAACCGTCTTGTGGCGTCCGGCGCTGCGTTGATTTTGCCCATTTCTCGATTTCGGCCTTGCCGTAGTCGCCGCGTTCCGCGGGCGCGCTACGGTGCCCCGCCGCGCCTGCCGGCATCGTTTAGAATAGTGGTTCAACTCATTCGGAAGCACCATGTCTGCCAGCAATACAAAACCCGCCGCGCCGCACATCACCAACTTCATTCGCAATATCGTCGAGGCGGATCTTGCCAAGGGCACGTACGCGGCCCGCACGTGGGGCGGCAAACCCGGCGGTGCGCAGACCCACGCCAACGCGCCGGCCGACCCCGCGAAAATCCGCACGCGCTTTCCGCCCGAACCCAACGGCTACCTGCACTTCGGTCACGCCAAATCGATTTGTCTCAACTTCGGTCTTGCGCGCGATTTCGGCGGCGTGTGCCACATGCGCTTCGACGACACCAACCCGGAGAAAGAAGAGCAGGAGTACGTCGATTCGATCCTGAGCGCGGTGAAATGGCTGGGCTTTGGCTGGACCGCGAACGGCACCGAGCACTTGTACTATGCGAGCGACTACTTCGACTTCATGTACGCAGCGGCCGAATACCTGATTACATCAGGCCACGCCTACGTCGACGAGCAAAGCGCCGAACAGATGCGCCTCAACCGCGGCACGCTGACCGAGCCGGGCAAGCCGAGCGCGCAGCGCGATCGCTCCGCCGCGGAAAACCTGCGGGTGTTCCGCGAAATGCGCGCCGGCCAGCACGCCGACGGCAGCATGGTGCTGCGCGCGAAAATCGACATGGTGTCACCGAACATCAACCTGCGCGATCCGGCGATCTACCGCATTAGAAAGGCAACCCACCATCGCACCGGCGACAAGTGGTGCATTTATCCGATGTACACCTACGCCCATCCGCTCGAGGATGCGCTGGAAGAAATCACGCACTCGATCTGCACGCTCGAATTCGCAGACCAGCGGCCGTTCTACGACTGGCTGCTCGCGCGCCTCGCCGACGGCGGCCTGCTTGCCAAACCGCTGCCGCATCAATATGAATTCGCGCGCCTCAACCTCACCTACGTCGTGCTGTCGAAAAGAAAACTGATCCAGTTGGTCGAGGAAAAACACGTCGACGGCTGGGACGATCCGCGCATGCCCACGCTTATCGGCGCACGCCGCCGCGGCTACACGCCGGAAGGTTTCCGCTTGTTCGCGGAGCGCATCGGCGTTTCGAAATCCGATGGCTGGATCGATTTTTC
>JAYVME010000415.1:0-3450 GCA_043759115.1 Betaproteobacteria bacterium
TGAAAGCGCGCAGCGCGTCCGCTTTGCGCCTCACGCCTCACGCCTAACGCCTCACTGAAATTAAATGACTCCCACCTACCGCGGCAGATTCGCCCCCAGTCCGACTGGCCCGCTGCACTTCGGTTCTCTGGTCGCGGCCGTTGCGAGTTATCTCGAAGCGAAGAGCCACGCGGGCGAATGGCTCGTGCGCATGGAGGACCTCGACACGCCGCGCGTCGTGCCGGGTGCCGCCGGTGAAATCCTGCGCGCGCTCGAAGCGTGCGGCATGCAATGGGACGGCGCGATCGTCTATCAGAGCAAGCGCACCGACGCCTACCACGCGGAACTGCACCGCCTGCGCGCCTTGGGCCTCGTGTATCCGTGCGCCTGCAGCCGCCGCGAAATCGCCGACTCCGCGGTCAACGGCATCGAAGGCCCGGTCTATCCCGGCACCTGCCGCGACGGACTCGCGGCGGGCAAGGCCGTACGCGCGTGGCGCATCAATACACGCGGCGCGCAAACCAGCTTCGACGACGCCCTGCAAGGCCATGTGCGACAGAATCTCGAAGCCGATATCGGCGACTTCGTGCTCTTGCGCGCCGATCATGTTTACGCGTACCAGTTGGCAGTCGTGACGGATGACGCCGAGCAAGGCGTGACCGACGTCGTGCGCGGCGCCGATCTGCTCGACTCGACGCCGCGCCAGATTTATTTGCAAGGCTTGCTGAAATTCCCGACGCCCCGCTATTGCCATGTGCCGGTCGCCGTCAACGCTGATGGCGAGAAGCTCAGCAAGCAAACGCTGGCGCAGCCGCTTGATGCCGCGCAGCCGCTGCCGGCACTGATTGCCGCTTTGCGTTTCCTCGGCCAGCAACCGCTGGAAACGCTGGCCAATGCAAGTATTAAAGAGTTTTGGGAATGGGCAGTCGGCAATTGGCACATCGAACGCGTGCCGCGCACGCGCAGTGCGCCGATGCGAGAAGCATGAAACGCAGGCAATTTAAAGCGCATTTCAAAATAAAGGTAGCGCAGGCGACCCCGCCTGCTCCGTTAACGAATGCAGGCGAGGTCGCCTGCGCTACAAGAGCGTGTCCATGGCGACTGGGGGTATGTCATTTTGAAACGCGAACTTAGCATCTGTCGTGAACATCAGTATTGACTAAAATATTTCAACGGGTGTAGTCTTCGCCGCGTGGGGTCAATGCAGATTCCCCGCCGTCGGTAAGACGCCTCGCGTCCAAATTCTGCTTCTACTCGTTTTTAACGGAGTCAGAAGCCATGGACGCAGCAATCAAATCCAGCACTTTGCAGTCCGATCTCGCCGGCAACCGCGCGCCGCTGGTGATCGACGTACGTAAAACTCCCGCCTTTCACGCGGCCCCCGACATGATCGCGGGTGCGCTGCGCCGCGATCCCGCCGCCGTCACGTCATGGACGAAAGAGCTGCCGCCCGCCAGCACGGTCGTCGTCTACTGCGTGCACGGGCACGAAGTCAGCCAAGGCGTGGCAAAAGCGCTGCGCGACGCCGGCATTTCCGCGCGCTACCTCGAAGGCGGCATCGAAGAAGGATGGCGCGCTGCGGACGGCGGATTTATGCAGAAACCAACCAACGCATCCACGCGCTGGGTCACGCGCGAACGTCCGAAGATAGACCGCATCGCGTGTCCGTGGCTCATCGCGCGCTTTGTCGATCCGACAGCGGAGTTCCTGTACGTGCCAACCGCCAATGTGCTGGGCGCCGCCAAGGAAAAAGAAGCCATCCCCTACGACATTCCGGACGTGGCCTTCTCGCACGACGGGGATCTCTGCAGCTTCGATGCCTTTCTGAAAACCTATCACCTCACCGATCCCGCGCTTGAGCGGCTGGCACTCATCGTGCGCGGTGCCGACACGGCCCACCTGGAACTGGCACCCCAGTCGCCGGGACTGCTCGCCGTGTCGCTGGGTCTGTCGCGCAACTTCACTGACGATCACGAGATGCTCAAGCACGGCATGGTGATGTACGACGCGCTTTACGCGTGGTGCAAGGACGGGCAGGACGAAACGCATACGTGGAATCCGGCGGCTTACCGCTGAGATTGGGGCGAATCTCATGTCCAATGACCGCTCCCTGATTTTCAATCGCAGCGACGTCGAACGTCTGCTGACGCTCGACGAATGCATCGCCGCGGTCGAAGACGCATTCGCGCAGCATGCGCAGGGGAAAACCGCGCCGCCCGGCGTGCTTGGCATGCATGCGCCTGACGGCGGATTCCATATCAAGGCCGCGCTGCTTACGCTCGACCAGCCGTACTTCGCGGCCAAGACCAATTCCAATTTTTCGCAAAACGGCGCGCGCCACGGCTTGCCGACCATACAAGGCGTGGTGGTGCTGTGCGATGCGACCAACGGCTTTCCGCTTGCGGTCATGGATTCGATTTCAATCACCGCGCTGCGCACCGCGGCTGCGACAGCGGTGGCGGCCAAGTACCTGGCACGGAAGGATTCCGCCGTCGCGCTGGTGTGCGGATGCGGCGCCCAGGGCGCGATGCAACTGCGCGCGCTGTGCCGCGTTCGGCAGCCGCGAAAAATTTTCGCTTACGATCAGGACGCGCACAAGGCCGCCAAATTCGCGAACGATCTGTCCAGGGAGCTTGGGATTCCCATCACGACGGCGAGTGACCTCCGCGCGGCGGTCGCCGGCAGCGACATCGTCATCACGTGCACCACAGCCAAGCGCTTTTTTATCGCGCACGACATGGTGCGCGCCGGCACTTTCATTGCCGCGGTCGGCGCCGACAACGAAAACAAACAGGAAATCGATCCGCAATTGCTGGCGCGGCACACCGTGGTCGCGGACATACTCGAGCAATGCTGCGCGATCGGCGACCTGCACCATGCGATCGACGCCAAGGTAATGACGCGCGCGGACGTGCACGCCGAGCTCGGCCAGGTCGTGGCGGGCTTGAAACCCGCGCGCACGCGCGATGACGAAATCATCGTATTCGATTCAACCGGCACCGCGCTGCAGGACGTCGCAGCAGCAGCTGCCGTTTACCGGCGGGCAGCCGGGCAACAGCAAGGCGTCCAATTTTCTTTCAACGCGTAATTCCAAGGAGACCATCATGCGCTACCAACTCACCCCGATACACTGCCGTCCGTGGCTGTTGAACGCCCTTTCTTTCAAGCTGATCGAAAGCCACTACGAAAACCACTATGGCGGCGCGTTGAGGCGCCTGAATGCCATCACCGAAAAGCTCGAGTCGCTCGATTTCGATACAACGCCCGGGTATGTCATCAACGGACTCAAGCGCGAGGAACTGGTCGCGCTCAATTCGACGCTGCTGCATGAGCTGTATTTCGCAAGCCTCGGCGGCGAAGGCGGCAAGCCGCCCGCGCAGATCGCGGAAGCGCTCGTACGCGATTTCGGGTCCGTCGTCCGCTGGAAGAGCGAATTTGTCGCCATGGGCAACGCGCTTGGCGGCGGCTCGG
>JAYVME010000416.1:0-3444 GCA_043759115.1 Betaproteobacteria bacterium
CATCGTTCTCGGCTGATTTCGCCGCATAAGCGGCACCGCCTATTGCGATTGCGGAGAGGGTGACGAATGCCGCTGCGTAAATCTTCTGTTTCATGATAATCACTCCTTCAAGTCACGCGGATATTCGCGTAGTTGCAAAGGTAGCGATCAAGAATTAGGGGAGAGTTAGCTACTCTCGTGCGGCTCACCGCGGAACATCCGGGAACAACATCGACCCCGGTCGTGACTTCGAGCAAACTGAATTGCCGCCGGCGATTCTCTATAGCCAGTACGCGGTGCGCGTCATCACGCGCGAACCGAGTCGCATCGCCTGTTTGACCGGCTCCGGCAGTTCGGCGGCGCCATGCTCGACGGCGGTGCGCGCGTGGCGCGCTTCGTCGCTTTTCATCTGATCAACTATCGCGCGGCTTTTTTCGTCCTGCGCGGGCAGACGGTCGAGATGGCTGTCGAGGTGGCCTTCGACCTGGCGTTCGGTCTCGGCGAGAAAGCCCAGATTCCACTTGTCGCCGAGCAGGCCGGCCGCGGCACCGAGCGCGAACGATCCCGCATACCACAGCGGATTGAACACACTCACGCGCCCGCCGAGTTCGGTTATGCGTTGCGCGGTCCATGCAAGGTGGTCGGTTTCTTCCGCCGCGGCCTGCTCGAGCGCGGCGCGCGCCGCCGGCGCGCGCGCGGTCAGTGCCTGTCCCTGGTACAACGCCTGCGCGCAGATTTCACCGCTGTGATTGACACGCATCAGCGCTGCGGCGAGTTGACGCTCGGCGTCCGTCAATTCGGTTTCGGCGACGCTCTCGCCGGGAACCGGGCGCGCGCTGTGCGCGGGTGCGAACAATGTGCGCAGGCCGTTGTCAAAAGCAGTGATAAGACGGTCAATGTCCAGCATGGAGTTTCCTTTCAGGGGTCTCTCAGAATCATTGCGCGCTGCATGCCGGCGCGGCAAAGAGTCGCGCGAGTTCAGCGCCGGGATCAATCGCGCGCATGAATGCCTCGCCGACCAGAAAACAATTGACCTGGTGGTCGCGCATCAGGCCGACGTCGGCGGGCTGCAGAATGCCGCTTTCGGTGATCACCACACGGTCGGCCGGAATCCGCTTGAGCAGCCCCAACGTGACGTCGAGCCGCGTTTCAAACGTGCGCAAATTGCGGTTATTGATGCCGATCAGCGGTGTTTTCAATTCGAGCGCGCGATCGAGCTCGTAACCGTCATGCACTTCCACCAGCACCGACATGTTAAGCGTCGTCGCGGCCGCTTCGAGTTCGCGCATGCGCGCGGGCTTCAAGGCGGCGACGATCAATAAAATGCAGTCGGCGCCCATCGCGCGCGCTTCGTACACCTGATAGGTGTCGAGCATGAAATCCTTGCGCAATACCGGCAGGTCGCAGGCGGCGCGCGCGAGCCGCAGGTTTTCGCTGCTGCCCTGGAAAAACTGCGCGTCTGTGAGCACCGAGAGGCACGCCGCGCCATGCCGCGCGTAGCTCGCGGCAATCGCCGCCGGATCGAAATTTTCCCGCAGCACGCCGCGGCTCGGGCTCGCCTTTTTGATTTCCGCGATCACGGCAGGCACACCGGCGGCGACTTTGTCGCGCAGCGCGCCGGCGAAATCGCGCGGGGCGGCGCTCGCTTCGGCGGCGGCACGCAGCGCCGGCAGCGGCCGCGCGAACTTGGCTTGCGCGATCTCCGCGACCTTGACCGCGATTATGCGTTGCAGAATATCCGACATCGCGGCCGTCAGGTTTTGCCCGCGTGGCCGGGCGGTACGACACTCCATGAACCGCCCGCGTGCAGATGACTCAAATAAATATCACCCAGGTCGTCGCCCTGCGTTGCATCGTAACGCCGCAATACGTGCAATGCGGCGTCCTTGCTGTCGTAAATATCAAACAGGACGGCAAGCTTCAGCAGTTGTTCGCCGTTGAGCGCGTCGAGCGCAAAATAATCCCGCACGAACACCGCGTCGGACCACATGAATTGCACGGGATACTGGGTGCTCCCCTGCGCGGCCAGCGGTTTCATCACGCGCCCGCCCATGCCCAGAAACTTGTGGAACGTCATGCCGCGGGCGCGCAGCCAGGCATCGACGTCGCCAAACAACGGCTGTCGCTCGTAGATCGGCACGAATTCGACTTCGCACACAATGAACAACACATGGCGCAAGGCGTTGGCGCCGCCCTGAAATACGTCCAGCTCCGCGCCCTGCACGTCGATTTTCATGAAATCGACTTCGCCGATGCCATGATCCGTGACGAACCGGTCGAGACTCACGGTGTCAGTCTCGTCGACGCTTTTCAGCCGCGCGGCCTCGAGATCATGAAACAAGTCCGCGTAGCGCTCGTCGGGACGATACAGCGACGTGCACATCGAGTGCGCGGTTTTGAATAACGGGCGCCGCTCTTCGGTTTTGCCGATGGCGCCGGCATAATAGCGCACGCGCGCCGCCGCATGGCGATTGAGTTCTTCGCACAATGTCGGGTCGAGCTCAACACCGGACAAACTCGACGCGGGAAAATCATCGAGCAACTGCCAGTACGCTTCCGCCGCCCCTTTGAGCGGCAATGCCCCGATATTGAGCATATTGAACGCGAGATCGAAACCGTTGGTCTTGAGCAGCGGCGCCAGCAGCGACGGCGCGGCGCGCCCGGCGCCAGGCTGAAATTGTGTTTGCGGCGCGGGCGTGGTCATCGCGTCGGCGGCGCGTTACTTCACGGCGCGCGTAAATACGACGAACTGGTCGAGCTTCTTGCGCGCAGCACCACTTGCCATGACGGCAAGCGCTATTCTTACGCCGCCGGCGTGCGTGTCGGCCAACCCTGCGACGTAAATGCTGGCGCCGGCGTTGAGCGCGACGATGTCGCGCGCGGCGCCCGCCTTGTTGTCGAGCGCCTCGAGCAACATCGCTTTGGATTGCTCGGCGCCGTCGACGCGGATGGCCGCCGCATCGTGGGTGTCGAGCCCGAAGTCCGCGGGCTTGATCTGGTACTCGCGCACCGCGTTGTCCTTCAGCTCGCCGATCAAGGTGGGGCCGGCGACCGAGATCTCGTCGAGGCTTTCGAGCCCGTGGCAGACCATCACGTGCCGGCTGCCCAGCCGCTGCAGCACGTGCGCCTGGATGCCGACAAGATCGGGATGAAACACGCCCATCACCTGGTTCTTCGCGCCCGCCGGATTGGTCAGCGGGCCCAGGATGTTGAAGATGGTGCGCACGCCGAGTTCCTTGCGCACCGGCGCGGCGTGCTTCATCGCGGCGTGATGGTTGGGCGCGAACATGAAACCGACGCCGACCTCCTTGATCGACTGCGCGACCTGTTCGGGCTTGAGATTGATGTTGGCGCCGAGCGCCTCCAGCACGTCGGCACTGCCCGACTTGCTCGACACCGAGCGGCCGCCGTGCTTCGCGACTTTCGCGCCCGCCGCCGCCGCCACGAATGCCGCCGCCGTCGAGA
>JAYVME010000417.1:0-3439 GCA_043759115.1 Betaproteobacteria bacterium
GGCATCGCGCGGAAAATTCTTTTCGTGCGAGCCCCAGCCGAGTTCGCACGGCTGCGAGCCCTCGCCGACAAAGCCGTCGACCGACCAGGTGTTGACGAACTCGAGACGGCGCTTGCCCGGATTGGCGACCTGCGTGTCGCGCTCGGAGCAGTGAATGACCTTGACCCCGAGCCCCATGGCGAGCCGCGCCCAGTCCGCCTTCGATTCGGGCTTGGCGGCGCGTTTCCTGATGTCGCGCGAGAGGTTGATCAACGCCTGCTTGACCCAGTGCGAGATGAGGCCGGGATTAGCCCCGTGCGTCGGGATCACCGTCGGTCCGCCGTGCGGATGCTTGGTGCGCAGCTTCATGACTTCTTCGCGCAAACCGTAATTGGAGCGGCGCGACGCCGACACGCTGGTGTCGGTGTAGCCGCCGAGCCATGGCTCGATGCAGGTATCGAGATACATCACGCCGCGCTTGTGGCAATACTCGATGAGCGCAACGCTCGACACCTCGACCGACAGATTGAGCAGGAAATCGCCCTTGCCGACCAGCGGCTCGAGGACGGCGCGGTAATTCTCGCGCGTCAGCGGCTTGACGGTAAATTTAACTCCGAAATGTTTCGCTTCCTCGACGCCGCGCGTATCCCCGGTAACGATACGGATGCGCTCGAGCGGCATGTCGATGTGACGCAGCAGCAGCGGGAAGGTGCCCTGACCGACCAAACCGAAGCCGATTATGACCAACCGGCCCTGAAATTTAACGTGTTTTTTCTCGTTCATTTCCTGCTTCCCCGCAGCACCCAATTTTGCGCCGTGGAGTTTAGCATTTTACATCTTGGCGCGTTCAAAAAACCCCGCTGCGGGCGCCGTAAAATGTCAAATTTTCAGCAGCAACTTGCCTTTGGTATTGCGGCCTTCCAGATAGCGGTGCGCATCCGCCGCCTGCGCGAGCGGAAACTCGCGATCAATCGCGACCTTCAGCCTGCCGGCGCCGTAGTGCGCAAACAGATCCGCGGTGCGTGCGCGCAACTCGTCCTGGGTCGCAATGTAGTCCGCGAGATGCGGGCGCGTGAAAAATACCGAGCCGGCCTCGGCAAGCTCCAGCGGCTCGACCGACGTGACGAGCCCCGACGCGCCGCCATAATTGATGCACAGGCCGCGCTTTTTCAGGCTGCGGATGCTTTGGTGTATCGTGTCCTTGCCCACCGCGTCGTAGACGACATCGACGCCCTGCCCGCCGGTTATTTGCATCACCGCCTCGCGAAAATCGGTATCCCGGTAGAGAATCACGTGGTCGGCGCCGCGCGCCTTCGCGATGGCCGCTTTTTCCGCGCTGCCGGCAGTCGCCAACACGGTCGCGCCACGCAACTTCGCCAGTTGTGTCAGCAACTGGCCGACACCTCCCGCCGCCGCATGCACGAGACAGCTCTTGCCCGCCGCGAGCGGGAACGCGGAGTGCGAGAGATAGTGCGCGGTGCATCCCTGCAGCATCAGCGCGGTCGCGATATCCAGCGGCACTTGCAAAGGCACCTTCACGAGGCGCGCGGCGGGCACCGCTGCATACTCCGCGTAGCTTCCGCGCACGATGCAGTAGGCGACGCGATCGCCGGCCTGAAAATCGCTCACGCCCGCTCCCAACGCCGCCACCGTGCCGGCGCCTTCCATGCCCAACGTCATCGGCAGCGGCGTCTGGTAGGTCTGCGACCGCGCATATTTTCCACTGCGCATATACACATCGATGAAATTGATGCCCGCGTATTCGAGCTTAACGAGTACCTCGCCGGCGGCCGGACTTGGTTGCGGCATGTCCATCAACTTGAGCTGCTCGGATCCGCCGAATGCGGGGATCGAAATTGTTTTCATCATTTTCCTTTGCACGACGAGGGCGCGGTGCTGTGCCGTAAGTTTACGATACCTGAGCGGGCGCTGCGCAGTACGCTATCATTTGCACTGTGATATCAGGCCCGCGCAGTTAAACGCAGATTGACATCAAGTTCGCGAGCATGACCGGAGAGTTTATGGCTGCCCGACCCCAGGTTGCAATTGAAGTGACGCCGGCGCGCGCCGCCGTTGCCGAATTGATGCGGCGTGCACGCGCCGCGCAAGCCGTTGTCGAGCGTTACTCCCAGGCGCAACTCGACGAAGTTGCGACCGCGGCGGCGTGGGCCATCATGGAACCCGCGCGCAACCGCACGCTCGCCGAGCTTGCAGTCAAGGACACCGGCCTTGGCAACGTTGCCGACAAAATCGTCAAGAACCATCGCAAGACGCTGGGACTCATGCGCGACCTCATGCACGCAAAAACCACCGGCATCATCGCCGAGCACGCCGCGACGGGCATCACCGAAATCGTGCGCCCGGTGGGGGTTGTCGCCGCCGTCGTGCCCTCGACCAATCCCGGCGCAACCCCTGCGAATAACATTATCAATGCCTTGAAGTGCGGCAATGCGGTGATCCTGTCGCCATCGCCCAAAGGCTACACAACCTGCGCGCAGCTCGTGGCATACATACACGCGGAACTTAAGCGCGTCGGCGCGCCGCCCCATCTCGTGCAAATGCTGGCCGCACCGGTGACCAAGGAATCCTCGACCGAACTCATGCGGGAGGCTGACCTCGTCGTCGTCACCGGCTCGCGCGCCAACGTGCGCGCCGGCTACTCGAGCGGCAAGCCCGCGCTCGGCGTCGGCGCCGGCAATGTCGCCGTGATAGTCGACGAGAGCGCCGATGTGAACGATGCCGCCGCCAAAATCATGGCGTCCAAGATATTCGACCATGCGACGAGTTGCTCGTCGGAGAACAGCGTCATCATACACGCCAAAGTTTACGACGCGACGCTGGCGGCGCTGACGCGACAAGGCGCGGTATTGCTGACCGCCGCCGAGAAAGCCACGCTGCAAAAAGCAATGTTCCCGGGCGGCCACCTTTCTTCCGCCCTCACCGCGCAGGCGGTCAGCCGGATTTGCGCGATCGCCGGACTCACGCGTCCCGCACTCGCCGGCGCCAAATGCCTGCTGGTGGAGGAAACCGGCGCCGGCCCGGATTTTCCGTTTTCCGGCGAAAAATTGTCGCCGGTGCTCACGGTATACCGCGCGGACAGCTTCGATCACGCGTTCAACATTCTGCGCGATATCTACGCGTACATGGGCAACGGCCACTCGTGCGGCATCTACAGCGAGAACGACACACATATCCGGCGGCTCGGCCTCGAAATGAGCGTGTGCCGCGTGATCGTCAAACAGGCGCATACCTTCGCCACCGGCGGCAGCTTCGACAACGGCCTGCCGTTCTCGCTGTCGATGGGCTGCGGCACCTGGGGCGGCAACAGTTTCTCGGAGAATCTTCACTACAAGCACTTCATGAACATCACGCGCATCGTGCGCACCATCGCGCCGCGCGAGCCGAGCGTCGAAGATATTTTTGGAGCTTACTGGTCACGGCACGGCCGCGACCATTGATG
>JAYVME010000418.1:0-3435 GCA_043759115.1 Betaproteobacteria bacterium
TGGTCATCATGTACATGCCGGCCACGTTCTCGATGAAGTGAATCGCCTTGGCGGTCTGAATCACGGTCACGTCATGCGAACCCGACATGCGTGTATAGATCGCGCGCGCCGACGCGTTTTTTACGTCCACATTCTGAAAATGCACAAGCGAATCCGCCTGACCTTCGACCATGATGGGGCCGCCGGTCGCCGGATCGGTCTCATAGCTTTTATAGAACGCGCAGTGAACGTAGCGCGCCTTGGCCAGTTGCGTGAAGTCGGTACGCTCTGCCGCCCCACCGGAGCCCGCGACACTTAGCCCGGCGGCAATTAACAGCAAATACGCAAACCTCGCACGAATCATCTGCAGGTATCCTACGAATACAGCGGGTTAATATCGATGACGAAACGAGTTTGCGCGTTTGACCTTGCGCTGTCTACCGCCTTGACACCCGCCGGCGCGGTGGCTACCCTCGACCTTAAAATTCAGATGGTTAGAAAACATTCATGGGTTTAACCGCAGTCGAAAAAGTCCTCGCGCGCGCAAGCTCGCTTGCAGCGGTACGCGCGGGTGAGGTCGTGCAACCCGCGCCAGATTTCATCATGATTCACGATGGCCTCGTGCGCGGCGCAAAACGCGAACTCGACGCCATCGGCATCGAACGCCTCGCCGACCCCGACAAGGTCGTGATGGTTACCGACCATGAAGTGATTTACGGCAGCGCGCGCGCGGCCGAAATGGGCGCCTTTAATCGCGCCGCCGCCAAAGCGTGGGGCGTCAGGAATTTTTTCGACGTCGGGCGCGGCGGCCACGGCCACATCTTCCCGATGGAATCCGGCATGCTGCTGCCGGGCATGTTCTATTTCGACAACGACCGCCACGCGACCAATGCCGGCGCGATCGGCGCGTTCGGCTTTCGCATGGGCATGGAAATCAGCCGCGTGCTCGCCACCGGCACCAACTGGGTCACGGTACCGAAATCGGTGCGCCTGACCCTGACCGGAAAACTCGCGCCCGGCGTCTATGGCCGCGATCTCGGTTTTTACATAGCGCGCCTGCTGCATGAAGGCGCGCTCGATTTCGAGCTCGACTATCGCGTGCTGGAGTACTCAGGCGATCTCGATCAATTCGATCTCGCCACGCGCGCGGCACTCTGCAGCTCGCCGACGGAAATGCGCGCGTACGGCGTGTTCTTCCCGCCCTCCGAACGCATACTTGCATTCGCACGCGAGCGCGCGCAGCGCGCGTTCACGCCGGTCTACGCGGACGCCGATGCGCATTACGAAAACGAAGCCACACTGGATATCGGCACGCTGCAGCCGCAGGTTGCATTGCCGGGCGGAGTACATCGCGCGGTCGATATTTCCCAGATCACGGGACAGCCCGTCGATCACGCATTCATCGGCTCATGCGGCTCCGGCATGTACGAAGATTTCTCGATTGCCGCGTCGGTGCTCAGGAATAAACAGGTAGCGCCCAACGTGCGCATGTTCATCGCCCCCGGCTCCGAACAATCGATGAAGCGGCTCTCCGCCGACGGGCTGCTCGGCGTTTTTATCGAAGCGGGCGCGATTCTGCTGCCGGCTGGCTGCGGCCCGTGCAACGACGCGGTCGTCGGCCCGCTGCACTCGGGCGAAGTATCGATTTCGACGGCGGCCAATAATAATGCCGGGCGCTTCGGCGCCAAAGATGCGCAGCTCTACCTCGGCAGTCCGGCCACTGTGGCCGCTTCGGCCGTTGCCGGCAGGATTACCGATCCGCGCGACGTTCTAACGACCTGACGCCTACATGCCGGATTCGCCGCGGCTTCTTTAGTCCTGTCGAATGCCGGGATTAATGCTGCGACTATATGATCCAGCGAATTCTTCTGGGCAACCAGTGGATTTGTTATACAGACAGTTCCCAAGTTATCCAGCACAACTGTCGCCCCAAATTACAGTTAGACGTCATAGGGATGCAGCTACTCCACAAGTACCGCTGGCACATCGGCATCTCGCGAACGCTGCTATCACACCGGCCCGCCGCAGAACAACACGTTCGATGGCATTGTGTGCAGTTTCTCGTGATGGAGTATCATTCCAAATATGAAGGTCGCTACCGGAAAAATAGTTGGCGGGAAAGTTGTTCTAGACGGCGAGCCTTTGACTGAGGGTTCGGTTGTAACCGTGGTCGCTCGCGAAGATGACGAAACCTTCGACGTATCAGCCGAGGATGAAAAGGCGCTGGTCGCCGCCATTGCCCAGGCTGAGCGCGGTGAAGTTATCTCCTGGGAAAAGCTCCGGGAGCAACTGCGCCGATTCGGTTGATTTCACCGCTCCAGATCAAGGTCGCCGGGGACGCCCAGGCGCAAATCGAGGAAGCAGCGGCATGGTGGACGCAAAACCGTCCTCTTGCGCCGGGTGCAGTGCGTCAAGATATAGACCGCATTCTCGGTCTTTTGGCGGCGGAACCTGGTATCGGTGCACGCGCAAAGCGCGCGAAGCTACAAGGGGTACGTCGTGTTACGCTTTCTCGAATCCGGTACTACGTGTACTACCGCGTATCCGGCGATACCCTCGAAGTTTTGGCTTTCTGGCACACCAGTCACGGTCGCCCGCCGCAACTTCGCACCTTGGAAGAAATCATCCAAGCGGGAACGGGCATTAAAACTACCGACGCCTGGAATCCGGTCTAACGCCGAAGGCGCAGATAAATTTCTGGCAGCTTGTTCGGCAGGCTGTTGATGTGATCGAGCACCAGATAATGGCCGCGGCCGAATATCTGCGGCAGATACTGGTTCGCCATGGTGTCCACCGTAATGCAGAACGGGTGCACGCCGGCGGCCATAGCCTCCTTCACCGCCATGCGCGTGTCTTCGTGCAGGTAACGCCGGTCGCCGCCATCGTCGTAGTCCTCGGGACGTCCATCGGACAAAATCAACAGCAGGCGGCGCCGGCTCTCCACGCCTGAAAAGCGCGCGGTGGCGTGGCGGATCGCCGCTCCCATGCGCGTGGCGAGCCGGCCCGACATGCCGCCGATCACGCTTTTGATTTCGGTCGTGAACGGCTGGTTGAAGTCCTTGATCGTGTAATAGCTCACGTTGTCGCGATATTTCGAGCAGAACCCGGCAATCGAATAGGCATCACCGACTTCCTCCATGCTCTCCGCGAACAACAACACGCCGGCGCGTATGCGGTCGACGAGGCGTCCGCCGCCCTCCGGCAGGTGCTGCATGATCGAAGTCGACATATCGGCGAGCAGTGTCACCGACACATCGCGTTGCTTGATCTCGCGACGGCGGTAGATCGCCGGCTGCGGCGACATGCCGCCGCGCTGCTCGGCGACATAACCAACCACCGCATTCAGATCGATGTCGTCGCCGTCGAACTGGCGCACCTTGGGCGCAAGCCGCGTCGGCTTCTGCGACTGGATCGCTTTCTTCAGGCGCTTTAACGCGAGCGCGTACTGCGTCGTCA
>JAYVME010000419.1:0-3422 GCA_043759115.1 Betaproteobacteria bacterium
AAACGCGGCAGGTGTTGCGCGCGCGCCGCGACGCCCAGCGTGTAAACCGCGGGATGCTGCAATAACCACAGTTCATCCGGCGTGTCGGCGGTGCGCTGAGTCGTGAAATCCCGCATTGCATGCCAGGTCGGAAGGTAGTCAACGCACCCGAGGTGCTTGACTACCGGTGAGGCGTGAGGGGTGAGGGGTGAGGCGTAGCGCCGCGCGCTGCCGCTGCGCGGCGAATCTTTGCCTTTACTGTTTTCCGCCTCACGCCTCACGCCTTACGCCTCTCGGTTGTCACAGCACCATCACCACCATCGGGTGGTCGCATAATTCCTGATACAGCGCGTCGAGTTGCTCGCGCGACGTCGCGATAATCGTGCACGTGATGCTCAGGTACTTGCCGTGCTTGCTGGATTTCATTTCGAGCGTGGTGCCGTCGAAATCCGGCGCATGCCGCTGCACGACTTCGAGCACGGCCTGCGCGAAACCCGCGCGGGTGGGCCCCATGATCTTGAGCGGGAACTCACACGGGTATTCGATGGGTGAAGCATCCAGCGTGCCGGGCATGCCGATTATGCGGCGCGGCGCATCACCGTTTGCTTGTAGTCCTGATACAGCGCGTGCATGCGGCGGAACAGCGCGCCGGGCTTGCCTTCGCCGACCGGCTCGTCGTCGAGCGTGGTGACGGCGAGCACTTCCTTGGTCGATGACGTGACCCAGATTTCTTCGGCGGTCCGCACTTCGTGTTCCGACACCTCACGTAATTCAAGCGGAATCTTGTTGGCGTTGGCAATTTCGATCACGACGTCATAGGTGATGCCGGGCAGGATCAGATGGTTCTTCGGCGGCGCCAGCAGCACGCCGTTGCGCACGATGAAGACATTGCTCGCCGACGCTTCGGTCAGATAGCCATCGCGGAACATCACCACTTCCGCCGCCCCGGCATCGACCGCCATTTGCTTCAACAGGCAGTTGCCGAGCAACGATACGGACTTCAGATCGCATTTCAACCAGCGGAAATCCGTCGCGGTAATGCAGGCCACGCCCTGTTCGATCTGCTCGCGGGGCGGCGTCACCAACGGATTGCTCATCATGAATACGGTGGGTTTCACATTTTTCGGAAACTCGTGCGCGCGTTTCGCCGCGCCGCGCGTAATCTGGAAATAGATCGATTGATCGTCGCCCGCGTTGCGCGCGATGACGTCCAGGGTGAGTTGGGTCCATTCCGCATCCGACAACGGATTGGCCAGCCGGATGCCGTCAAGACTGTTTTGCAGCCGCCTCAGATGTTCGGCGAGCCGAAACGGGTGGCGCGAATACGCCGGCACTACTTCATATACGCCGTCGCCGAAAATAAAACCGCGGTCGAGCACCGGCACGCGCGCCTCTTCCAGAGGCATGAACTCGCCGTTCAGATAAATGATGTCGCCCGCCATGTTCGCCTCACCTGAATAAAAGTCTGATCGAGTCCCACCCGCGTCCAAAAATTCCGGCGAGCGCGACATCCTCCAGCGCCACCACCGGCAACTCGGCGTAGGGTTTGCCGTCGAGCGTCAGTTTCATGACGCCGATCTTCTGTCCGGCCGCCACCGGCGCCAGGAGCGGTTGCCGGCTTTCGAGACTGGCCTTTACCTTGTCGGCCTGGCCCTTGGGCAGGCTCACGTATAAATTGTCCAGAAACCCGGCCTTGACGCTGTTGCCGGCACCCTTCCAAATCTGCACGCTGGCGACCGGCTGGTTTTTCTCGTACAGCTTCACGCTATCATAAAACTGAAATCCGTAGTTGAGCAGCTTCTGGCTTTCCGCCGCGCGCGCCGACTCGGAAGCGGTGCCGAGCATCACCGAAACCAGCCGGCGTTCGCCGCGCCTGGCGGACGTGATGAGGCAGTAGCCGGCATTTTCGGTGTAACCGGTTTTCATGCCGTCGACGCTCGGGTCCGACCACAACAGCCGGTTGCGATTGGCCTGCGTGATATTGTTGTAACGGAATTCCTTCATCGCATATAGCGGATGGTATTCGGGAAAGTCGCGGATGATGGCGATCGTGAGCAGCGCGAGATCCTGCGCGGTGGAGTAGTGCTGCGGATTGGGCAGCCCGGTCGAGTTCGTGAAATGGGTGTTCTTCATGCCCAGCCGCTGGGCCTGGGTGTTCATCATCTGCGCGAATGCTTCCTCGCTGCCGGCGATCAATTCGGCCAGCGCAATGCACGCGTCGTTGCCCGACTGCACGATCATGCCGCGCATCAGTTCGTCGACCGTGGCCGGCTTCTTCGGCTCGATGAACATGCGGGAACCCTCGGCTTTCCACGCGCGTTCCGACACCGGCGCCGTTTGCGCCGCCTGAATCTGATTTTGTTTGAGTGCGGAAAAAGTCAGGTACGCCGTCATCAGCTTGGTGAGCGAGGCGGGCTCGACGCGTTCGTTGGCGTTGCGCTCCGCGAGCGTCTGTTGACTGTGAAAATCAAGCAGCAGATAGGCGCGCGCGGCGATGGCCGGCGCCGGCGGCACGAGCGCATTGGGCGATTGGGCAAGCGACGCGGCGCTCAGGCCCGCATTCAGGCATAACGACAATAGCAACAAAAAGTTACGCATGGATTCCGAAAATGCTGATTATAACAAAGCGCTGTTGCATAGTCGGCGCCAACTTGAAACAATGAGCGCCCTTGAACGCAACCCATCTGCGGAGAAGTCCAGGCATGAATAGTTTGCAAAGAATGGCATCAATGGCGGCGTTCGCGTGGTTGCCCGTGTGCGGTGCGTTTGCCGCCGACTCCGTGATGACCGCCAATGCGTGGGTGCGCGCAACCGTGCCGGGACAGAGTGTTGCCGGCGCCTATCTCGATATCACCGCGCGCGCGCCAGCCGCGCTCATCGCGGTCGAGAGTCCGGTCGCGGGCAAGTCCGAACTGCACACGATGACGATGGACGGCGGGGTGATGAAAATGCGTCCGGTCGAAAAAATCGAGTTGCCGGCAAACCAGACCGTAAACCTCAAGCCCGGTGGCTACCACATCATGCTGACCGACATCAGGCGCGAGCTGAAAGCGGGCGAACGCGTCCCGCTTAAGCTGGTGGTGCGGGATCGCAAAGGGGTGAAGTCAACGCTGCAGGTTGACGCCGAAGTGCGCGGGGTCGCGGGTCAGGCGCAACACAAAAGCCATTAGCCAACGTAAAGCAGGCTCAGCGCGCGTCGCCGCCATCACGGTAGCGGCGCACGGCGGCGCGCAGAAAGTCAAGTTGCGCGCGGAAAATGTTGCAGCCCTTGCACAAAAACAAATGCAGCTGGACGCTCCAACGCTCGGCACGCCCGAGCGGGCGCTCCTGCGCTTGTGACAACAGCATGCTGATTTCTTTACACGAGAGCATTCGAAATTATCTTTTCGCGCCGCCAAACCACTTGATTTCGAGGCATTCGCGCAGGGCGAGGCGCGCGCGAT
>JAYVME010000420.1:0-7937 GCA_043759115.1 Betaproteobacteria bacterium
CCGCGAACAGCAATACGGCGACCACCAACTCCATCGCACGCATCGAAAAGACCGCACGCACGTCGGCGCTGGATTCTTTATCCTGATCCATGGCAATGCTCGAAGCTAGCTCTTGTGACAACGCACGAGTGCGCGCCCGCCGTACTCGCGGGCGCGGCGCGCAATCGTGCCCGGCGCAGTTACGGTTTGGCCAGGAACCCCGCTTCGCGCATCAATTCGCGATGGGTATTCTCGGCCTTCTCCACCCACTTCGCGTATTCCGCGCCGCTCATGAACGTCGTATTGAAGGCGCCGTCTTCCATAAATTTTTTCCAGTCGGGTGTTTCACGCACGCGCTTGAAGAGATCGACGAAATAATCGACCTGCTCCTTGGTCGCGCCGGCCGGCATGAAGATGCCGCGCAGCATCAGATAGTCGACATTGACGCCCGCCTGCTTGCAGCTCGGGATATCGTTCCACGACATGGTATCGGTGACCTTGGTCTTGTACGGCATGCGCTCGTTGTCCATCACGCACAGCGGCCGCAGCTTGCCGGCGCGCCACTGCGCGACCGCCTCGATCGGATTGTTGACGCTCGAATCGATGTGCTTGCCTACGAGCTGCACCGCAACGTCGCCGCCGCCCTTAAACGGTATATAGATGAATTTGACGCCGGCGGCCTTCTCGATCGCGACCGTGATGATCTGGTCTTCCTGCTTCGAACCGGTGCCGCCCATCTTGAACTTGTTCGGCCCGGCCGCCTTCACCGCGTCGAGATACTCTTTCGCGGTCTTATACGGCGTCTCCGCGTTGACCCACAGCACGAACTGATCGAGGGCGAGCATTGCGACCGGCGTCAAGTCCTTCCAGTTGAACGGCACGCCGGTGGCGAGCGGGGTCGTGAACAGGTTGGACAGCGTGATAATGATCTTGTGCGGGTCGCCCTTCGCTTCCTTGATGGCGAGGAAACCCTCCGCGCCCGCGCCGCCCGACTTGTTGACGACAATCAGCGGCTGCTTCATCAGGTTGTTCTTGGAGATCACGCCCTGCAGCAACCGCGCCATCTGATCGGCGCCGCCGCCGGTGCCCGCGGGTACCACGAACTCGACCGGTTTGGTCGGTTCCCATCCTGCACCGATTGCCGGGAAAGCGACCCCTGCCATAATGACCGCCAGCAACAACCCGACCCTGCGCCGCAATTCCAAAGACTTATTCATATAATCCTCCGAACATGTAAGAGCCGGTTTCAGAATGATCCAAAACAAGCCGCGCTTAGGGGCGTATGGGGATGTATCCCCTCATTTTGTAACTCGCTCCAAGCTTTAAAACTCCCTTTGCCCGTTTTTAACAGTTTCTCTTATCAGGACAGCGCACATCCTACTCAAATCTGACGCAAACAAACTTGACCGCAATCAAGTATTGTGAAATCCGCGCGCACCCGGGTTATTTCACCAGCAACACCGGGGCGTCGACCAGATGCAGCACCTTGGTGGCGACGGAGCCAAGCAACATATTGGCCACCGCACCCGCGCCGCGCGTGCCCATCACGACCTGCTGAATCTGCTTATCTTTGCAGAAATGGGCAATCACCTCCCCCGCCTCGCCGACAATGATGTGGTAGGCATACGTCAACTGTGCGTCGTCGAGCAGCTTGCGCGCGCTCGCGAGCGCCTTGATGCCTTCATCATGATGATACTGTTCCGCCTGCTCGTGCACGCCGCGGATGGTTCCGGGAAACGGCCGCTGAACGTTCAGCAGATGAATTTCCAGCGGCTCCTTGTAGAGCGCGGCTTTTTGTATCACCAACCGCACCGTGCGCAATGAGTTGTTCGAACCGTCAACCGGAATTAATACTTTCAGCATCGTATGGCTCCCAATGAGTCGTCGAGTTCAGTTCGACTTGGTCCGTTGTTCGTCGGCGGCCAGATCGACGACTTCTACCTCCGCCCGCGCAGCGCGCGCCACCATGACCTTGCCCGCGACTATCACCAGCGCCGCGCCCAGAATCTGCGCCCAGCTGATTTCGCCAACGAGCGGCAGATGAATGTGCATCCATGACATGTTGGCCGCAATCCAGTCTATCAATACCGGATCGGTAATCAGCATTTCCCCGGCGACCCAGCCGAGCAGCGCCGCGCCGCCCGTGATGATCAGAGGGTAGCGGTCCATCAGCTTGAGGATGATCGTACTGCCGAAAATAATAAGCGGAATGCTGATGCCCAAACCGAGCATCAGCAAAATGTTGTCGCCCTTGGCGGCCGCTGCAACGCCGATCACGTTGTCGAGGCTCATCACCAAGTCGGCGATCAGGATGGTGCGGATCGCCGCCATCAGATTGCCGCTGCTCTTGACGCCGTCTTCGTCACTTTCCTCGGGCACCAGCAACTGCACCGCAATCCAGAACAGCAGCAACGCGCCGACGAGCTTTAGATAGGGCATCTTCAACATCTCGACCGCGAGGATGGTCAGGATCACGCGCATGATGATGGCGGCGACCGAGCCCCAGATGATCGCCTGCTTCTGCTGATGCGGCGGCAGCGAGCGCGCCGCCAGCGCGATCACCACGGCGTTGTCGCCCGACAGCACGATGTTGACGATGATGATCTGGCCGAGCCCGACCCAGAACACCGGGTTAGAAAGATATTCGATCATGCGTGCAGCTCCTCCAATAGCGTGTTATGCGTATCCGCCGCGCGGGCGCTCCGCGCGGAGGTCGAAACTATACACGGGGCAGGCACGTGCGTCACGGGCGGACGCGGTGAACGGCATCCGGCCATGCGCAAATAGTCGCGAGATCCAGGTCTAGAACAATCCCACAACCTTGCCGTCATCGGTGAGATCGATTTTCTCCGCCGACGGCACCTTAGGCAGGCCCGGCATGGTCATGATATCGCCGCACACCATGACGACGAATTCCGCGCCGGCCGCCAGCCGCACCTCGCGCACATTGATAATGTGCCCGGACGGCGCGCCGCGCACTTTCGCGTCGGTCGTGAACGATGATTGGGTCTTGGCCACGCACACCGGATAGTGACCGTAGCCGTCGTCCTGCAGCTTCTGGATCTGGCCGCGAATCTTGGCGTCGGCGGTGACCTCCTTCGCGCCGTAGATTTTGGTGGCAATCTTATTGACCTTCTCCCACAGCGTGTCATTGTCTTCGTAGACGTATTTCATCGGCGTCGGCTTCGTTTCGATCAGCTCAACCACCTTGCGCGCCACGTCGGCGGCGCCGGCGCCGCCTTCGGCCCAATGGCGCGCCACCAACACCGTCGCGCCGAGAGCCTCGACTTTTTTCTTGAGCAGGTCGACTTCGGCCTGCGTATCGAACGTAAAGTGGTTGATGGACACGACGCACGGCAAACCATAGTTCACCGTCACGTTGTGCACGTGACGATCGAGATTGGCAATGCCTTTCTCGAGCGCCGGCAGATTTTCCTTGTTCAACTCCTTCAGATCGGCGCCGCCGTGGTACTTGAGCGCGCGCACCGTCGCCACCAGCACGACGGCCGACGGTCGCAGACCCGATTTGCGGCATTTGATATCGATGAATTTCTCGGCGCCGAGATCGGCGCCGAAGCCTGCCTCGGTCACCACGTAGTCCGCGAGCTTCAACGCGGTCTTGGTGGCGATCACCGAGTTGCAGCCATGCGCGATGTTGGCGAACGGCCCGCCGTGCACGAAGGCCGGGTTGTTCTCCAGCGTCTGCACGAGATTCGGTTGCAACGCGTCCTTCAGCAGCACCGTCATCGCGCCGTGCACATTGAGGTCGCGCGCATGCACCGGCTTCAGGTCGCGCGTATACGCGACGACGATATTGCCCAGCCGGTTCTTCAAATCCTTGAGTGAGTTGGCGAGGCAGAAAATCGCCATCACTTCGGAGGCAACCACGATGTCGAAGCCGTCCTGACGCGGGTATCCGTTGCCGGGTCCGCCGAGGCCGACCGTGATGTCGCGCAAAGCGCGGTCGTTCATGTCCATCACGCGCCGCCATGCGATGCGCCGCACGTCGATGCCAAGCGCGTTGCCGTGGTGAATATGGTTGTCCAGCGCCGCGGCGAGCAGGTTGTTGGCGAGCGCTATCGCGTTGAAGTCGCCGGTAAAGTGCAGATTGATGTCTTCCATCGGCACGATTTGCGCGTACCCTCCGCCTGCTGCGCCTCCTTTAACGCCGAACACCGGACCCAAACTCGGCTCGCGCAGACAAATCAACGCTTTTTTGCCAATCTTGTTCAATGCGTCGCCGAGACCCACGGTGGTGGTGGTCTTCCCTTCGCCAGCGGGCGTCGGGCTGATCGCCGTCACCAGGATCAACTTGCCGTCTTTTTTCCCGGCCAGGCTGTCGACGTATTCGAGCGACACCTTCGCTTTGTAATGGCCATACGGCACGAGATGGTCTTCGGGAATGCCGAGCTTCTCGGCAACCTTGGTAATGCGCTGCATCTTTGCCGCTTGCGCGATTTCAATGTCGGATAACGCCATGATGCTCCACCCTTAACAGAATTTATGAAGACAGAAATTCGTTTTATTTTTACCGCCCGCTTTTTTGAACCTGGCGAAGCGCGGACTGGGCAATATAGGCCGTGAATCCCGTGTCGGCCTTGACCGCAGTCAATTTTTTGCTCCGGCTATTCCGGTTTGACGTGCGTGTCCCTGACCACCTTGCCCCATTTTACGCGCTCGGCCGCAAGATAGCGCGCGAGCACGTCGGTCGAGCCGCCGCCGGCGGCGTACGGCACGACCACGCGCAATGGTCGCGCGGGATAATCTGCAGCATGCGATGCCGACGCGCCATAAAGTGCGAGCGCCGCGCAGAAGATCAGAGGCGATGCCGACGCCACGATGCGCATGCGCCGCCGCGTCAACCGCGGTAGACCGGCGCGGGTTGCGTCAGGAACGACAGCAGGATGTGATACGCGATGGCGTAGTTGACGGCCTTCGTGCTGTTGTGCGCGATGCCCGGCATCACCGCGAACTGCTTGTCGGGGTTCGGCAACAGCCTGAAAAACTCGAGCAGATCTTCCATCGACGCGATGCCGTCATACTGGCCGCGCATGATGAGCGTGGGCGCGGTAATTTTCGCCGGATCGACGAGCGGCAGTTTCGCGCACATGTCGACATAGGTGCCGGTGGGCACCGAGTCGTCAAGCGCGAGTATTTGCGCGGCGTAGGCGCCGATCACCGCCGGGTCCGCGCCGCCGTCGTGGTCGCGGGTGAACATACTATTGACGAACGCACGGTCGATCGCGCGCCGGTTGTTGGCACGATACTCGGGCAGCTTTTTCGCGCGCTCGGCAAGCGTCGGACTGCCCTTACCCGTCCATACGAATGCGCTCAACACGAGCCGCGCGACGCGTTCCGGATGACGCTCAGCGTAAAGCGCCGCGCGCAATGCGCCTGACGAACTACCGTAGAACAGAAATTTTTCCGTGCCGCGCGTGCTTGCGATGTAGTCGATCGCCGCCGCCAGATCGTCGGCGCCGTTCGCCACATCGCAATTGATGTCGCGATGCTTGCTTGAGCGGCCGTAACCTTCCATGTCCATGCACCACGTATCGAAACCGCGGCGCGCGAACCAGTCCATCAGCGAAGCATCCGGCCGGCCCGGCATCTGAAAATCGAATCCCGGCGTCGAGGCCATCGACGAGCCATGCACGAACATAAGCGTGCCGCGGCTGGGCGGTACCGGCGACCGCTTCTCCCACAGGAAGAGCTTTACATCCCCCTTGTGCGTCCAGTGTTCCTGGCCGATGATCGCCGCGCTCGTCTGATCCATCGCAAGTCCCCGTCGATTGTCGCTAGGCCGTTGCCAGCGATTTCATTGCCTGGCCGCCGCCGTAACTCGAACGCGGCATGAGTTCGCCGCCGCGCATGACCTTCACCGCGCAATATTTAAACTCGGGAATCTTGCCAAACGGATCAAGCGCCGGGTTGGTCAGGAGGTTCGCCGCCGCCTCGTAAAAACAGAACGGGATGAACACCGCGCCGCGCGGGGTGCCGTCGTCGGCGCGCGCATACAACGAGATAATGCCGCGCCGCGATTCGACCGTGATCACGTCACCGGGTTTAGCCCCGATCGCATCGAGGTCGAGCGGGTGCATGGATGCGACCGGCTCCGGTTCAATCGCGTCAAGTACGGCGGCGCGGCGCGTGATAGCGCCGGTATGCCAGTGCTCGAGTTGCCGGCCGGTAATCAGCACGAACGGGAACTCCTTGTCCGGCTGTTCGGCGGCGGGAATAATGTCGGCGGGCACGAGTTTCGCGCGCCCGGTCGGCGTTGGAAAATTATCGATGAACACCACCGGCTGTCCTGGATCGCCTTCGTTCTCGCACGGATAAGTCACGCAGGACTCCGCTTCGAGCCGCTCCCACGTAATGCCGGCGATCGAGTTCATGGCCTGGCGCATTTCGTTGAACACGTCCTTCGGCCCGTCGTAATTCCAGTCGAGGCCGATACGGCGCGCGATCTGCTGAATGATCCACAGATCGGGCTTGGCATCGCCCGGCGCGTCGAGCGCCTGGCGGCCCAACTGCACCATGCGATCGGTGTTGGTCACGGTGCCGGTTTTTTCCGGCCAGGCGGTGGCCGGAAAAATCACATCGGCGTGGTAGCACGTCTCGGTCAGGAAGATTTCCTGCACCACGAGACACTCAAGCGTGGCCAGCGCCTCGCGCGCGTGATGCGCGTCGGGGTCCGACATCGCCGGGTTCTCGCCCATGATGTACATGCCGCGAATGTCGCCTTTGTGCACCGCGTCCATGATTTCCACCACCGTCAGGCCCGGTTGCGGATCGAGGGTCGTTCCCCACAATTTCTCAAAGCGCGCGCGCGCGTCGTCATTCGCCACGCGCTGATAATCCGGATAGAACATCGGGATCAGTCCCGAGTCGGATGCGCCCTGCACGTTGTTCTGGCCGCGCAGCGGATGCAGGCCGGTACCGGGGCGGCCGATCTGGCCGGTCATCATGCACAACGCAATCAAACAGCGCGCGTTGTCGGTGCCGTGGATATGCTGCGAGATGCCCATGCCCCACAGAATCATCGAGCCCTTCGATTTTGCATACAGGCGCGCCACTTCTTTGATCGTAGCGGCGGGAATGCCACACACCGGCGCCATCGCTTCCGGGCTGTAATTGGCGACATTGCGCTTCAACTCCTCATAGCCGATGGTGCGGCTGCGGATGAAATCCTCGTCGACCAGCCCTTCGTGCACGATGGTGTGCATCATTGCGTTCAGCAGGCCGACATCGGTGTCCGGCTTGAACTGCAGGTAATGCGTGGCATGCCGCGCCAGATCGCCGCGCCGTGGATCGGCGATGATCAGTTTGGTGCCGTTCCTGACCGCGTTCTTGATCCACGTCGCCGCCACCGGATGGTTCGACGTCGGGTTGGCGCCGATCACGAATACCACCTCCGCATTGGCGACATCGTTGACCTGGTTCGATACCGCGCCGGAATTCACACCCTCCATCAGCGCGGCGACGCTCGATGCGTGGCACAGGCGCGTGCAGTGATCGACGTTGTTGCTGCCGAAGCCGGTGCGCACGAGTTTCTGGAACAAATACGCTTCTTCGTTGCTGCCTTTCGCCGAGCCGAATCCGCACAACGCTTTGCGGCCCGTTTTTTCGCCGTCGCGGTCGCGTATCTGTTTGAACTTGCTTGCGGCGAGATCGAGCGCCTCTTCCCAGCTCGCCTCGCGGAAAAATTCGAGCGGATTGGCCGGGTCCATCGCGAGCTCCGCCGACTTCGGCACGCCCGGTTTGCGAATGAGCGGTTTGGTCAGGCGCTGCTTGTGGTCCACGTAGTCGAAGCCGTAACGGCCTTTGACGCACAGACGGTTGTGGTTCGACGGCCCGTCGCGGCCGTCAACCGACAGTATCTTGTTGTCCTTGATGTTGTAGGTGAGCTGGCAGCCGACCCCGCAGTACGGGCACACCGAGTGCACCTGCTTGTCGGGTTT
>JAYVME010000421.1:0-7934 GCA_043759115.1 Betaproteobacteria bacterium
CAGAGTGTGCGCCCGCCCGGCATGCCCCCGAGTGGGTCAGGCTGCCGGATAATTTGAGGCTAGGTTAACCAGTTCAGATATTGCTGTCAATAAACGCCATGAGTTGGGATTTGGAGAGGGCGCCGACCTTGGTCGCCGCGAGGTTGCCGTTCTTGAACAGCATCAGGGTCGGAATGCCGCGAATGCCGTATTTGGGAGGGGTGGCCTGGTTTTCGTCGATATTCAGCTTGGCGACTTTGAGCTTGCCCGCGTAGTCCTTCGCGATGTCGTCGAGCAACGGGGCGATCATTTTGCACGGGCCGCACCACTCCGCCCAGTAATCGACCAGCACCGGTTTGTCGGCTTGCAATACTTCGGGGTCGAAAGTCTCGTCGGTCACGTGATGAATATGTTCGCTCATACAATGTCTCCTGCTGCGTGGGGATGTCGGGATTGCCGCTGGAACAGCGGGGCGCAAGATAGGCCAGATGGCGAGTATGCTAACGAAAAACCGCATGTTTGGGAAGTGTGTGAACCCGGGCAAGCGGGGCGGCGCGCCGGTTTCTGCTAAAATAATCCGCTTGAACCTGTTGAAAATGGCCTGATTAGCCAAGGATTACCATGACTTACGTCGTAACCGAAACCTGCATCAAGTGCAAATATACCGATTGCGTCGACGTCTGCCCCGTCGACTGCTTTCGCGAAGGCCCGAATTTCCTGGTCATCGACCCCGATGAATGCATCGATTGCACGCTGTGCGTCGCCGAGTGCCCGGTCGAGGCGATCTTCGCCGAAGATGACGTTCCCGACAGCCAGAAGGAATACACCGCGTTGAATGCCGAACTCTCCAAGGTGTGGAAGCCCATCATCGAAAAGATACCTGGGCCGCCGGATGCGGACGAGTGGGCGAAGGTCAAGGAGAAGAAGCATCTGCTGGAAAAATAGCCGTCTGACGCCGGACTCGCGTCCCGCGTGATGTAACGACTGTTCGGCGCTATCATGCGCCGGATGCCCGCCGCACCTGAATTCTCCGTTTTAAGCAAAGCCGAACTCCTCGCGCGCCTCGCTGAGGGGCTGCAAGCCGGCGTCACGGTCATCACGCCCAATCGCCGGCTCGCGCAGGAACTCGCGCGCGAATTCGATGCCACGCGCCTCGCGGCGGGCCTGCGTGTTTGGGAAGCGTCCGACATTATTCCGTTCAATGCGTTCGTCGAGCGATTGTGGGAGGCCGCGACTTATTCGGACCGCACGGCTGCGCCGCCGCAGTTGTTGTCGCCCGCGCAGGAGCAGGCGCTGTGGGAAGAAGTGATCGCGGCGAGCGCGTGGGGCGGCGAATTATTATCGCCGGCACGCGCGGCGACGCAATGCCATGATGCGTGGAAACTCGCGCACGCATGGCGCATCGACGGCGCACTCGAAGTATTTCCGGGCAACGACGACGCATGCGCATTTGCCGAGTGGGCGCGCGCCTACGTCAAACGCACCAACGATGATATCGATAGCGCCCGTTTGCCGGACGCGGTCAACGCCTTGCTTGCCGATGCCGCGCTGCCGAAGCCGCGCGCGCTGATCGTGTATGGATTCGCAATCATGCCGCCGCAGACGCGGGAATTTCTGCGTGCCTGCGCGGCACAGGGCATGCAAGTTGGTGTCTGCCGCAGCGGTCGTGCCGCCGGAATGGTGACGCGCGTGACGCGTGCCAGCGCCGTCGATGAACTCGAGACGGCGGCGCGCTGGGCACGTGCCAGGCTCGAAGAGGCGCATGCGCGGCTGGTTGCAAGAGGCGATGACGTACCGGCCGTTTACCCGCGAATCGGCGTTGTCGTGCCGGACATTCAAAAGCGGCGCAAGGAAGTGAACCGCGTTTTTTCGCGCGTGATGGCGTCCGATTGGGCGGTGCCGGGTGCCGGGGCCGCGGCGTTGCCGTTTAATCTTTCGCTAGGCTTGCCGCTCGCCGATTTCCCGCTGGTGCACGCGGCGTTGGGCGTGCTGGCGCTGGCGACCGGAGAAGTCGAGTTCGCGCTGGCAAGCCGCTTGCTGCGCTCGCCGTTCATCGGCGGCGCCGACGCCGAGTTCACGCGCCGCGCGCGCCTCGATGCGGAATTGCGCACGCGCATGCCGGCGCGCGTGACGCTGGCGCGGCTGACCGGCGCGGTGGTGGCGAATTGCCCGTTGTTGCGCGAACGTCTGGAAGCGCTCTACACGATTGCGCAGGGGCAACCAGCCGGCGCACGTTCGCCACACGAGTGGGGCAGGCATTTTTCGGCGTTACTCGACGCGGCGGGTTTTCCCGGTGAGCGCGCGCTCGATTCGAACGAATTCCAGACGCGCGGCAAGTGGTACGAAATGCTGGCCGAACTGGCGCGGCTCGAACGCATAGTGCCGCGCATGACGGCAGGGCAGGCACTCACGCGACTGCGGCGCTTGTGCGCCGACACCTTGTTTCAGCCGGAGGCCGTCGATGCACCGGTGCAGGTGCTCGGCATACTTGAAGCCGACGGCATGGAATTCGACCATCTGTGGGTCAGCGGCCTGACCGACGATGCATGGCCGCTGGCCGCGCGGCCGAATCCATTCATTGCGGTCGCGTTGCAAAAGAAGGCCGGCATTCCCGAAGCGTCCGCGGAGAGTGCGCTGGCGCTCGACCGCCGCATTACCGAGGGCTGGCTGCAGGCGGCGGATGAAGTGGTGTTTTCCCATCCGCTGCGCGAAAACGACCGCGAACTGACGCCGAGCGCGCTGATTGCGGCGGTGCCTGCGGGCGACATTACCATCGCCGATTTCCCGCGTTATCGCGACGTGCTACATGCGGCACGCGCACTTGAAGAAGTGCCCGACGGTGTGGCGCCTGCCTATACCAGGACCACGGTCGGCGGCGGCACGCGCGTGCTGGCCGACCAGGCGGCCTGTCCGTTTCGTGCCTACGCGCATCATCGTTTGCGCGCGAAGGAACTCGAAACGCCGGCTGACAGCCTTGATGCGCGCGACCGCGGCAACCTGTTGCACGCGTTGATGGCGGAACTCTGGGGCGGGCTCAAATCGAAGGCGCAGCTTGACGCGCTGGCGCCGGATGATCTGGCGGCCATGATCGATCGCGCGGCGGATGTTGCCGTGGCGAAGGTGTGCGCCGAGCGCCCCGGCGTGCTCGACGGGCGGCTGGCCGATCTCGAACGTGTGCGTCTGGCCAAACTCGCGCGCGAGTGGCTGGCGGTGGAGCGCACGCGCGGCGGATTTGAAGTCGTTGCGCGCGAAGAACGGCGCACGCTCAGCATCGGCGGACTCGAAATGAACGGCCGCATCGACCGCATGGACCGACTCGACGACGGCGCCCATGTGCTGATCGACTACAAAACCGGCCGCGCGACGCCCAAGGATTGGCTTGAAGAACGCCCCGACGATCCGCAAATGCCGCTCTATGCGCTCGGTTCATCAGAAGACATTGCCGCCATCGCTTATGCGCGCGTCAAGACCGGGAAAATGGCTTATTTTGGCATGGCGCGCGACGGCGGAATTCTGCCCAAGGTCAAGGCGGTCGATGCGTGGCAGGGCTGGCGCGAAGCGTGGCAAAAAAACCTCACGGCGCTCGCTGCCGAATTCATCGCCGGCGTTGCGGACGTCGATCCCAAGCGCGGGTTGAAGACCTGCAAGTACTGCGATTTGCGTCCGCTGTGCCGCGTGCACGAGCGCCTGGCGGCGATCGAAGACGATGATGAGCTCGCGGACGTCGAAGAATGAGCGCACCTTCGCTTGGCTGGGAAATCGCCGACGCGCGCGAACGCGCACACGCGCTCGATCCGCGACGATCGTTCATCGTGCAGGCGCCGGCGGGTTCCGGAAAAACAGAATTACTGGTGCAGCGTTATCTGCAATTGCTGCGCACGGTGGGGCGGCCCGAGGAAATTCTTGCCATCACGTTTACGCGCAAAGCCGCCGCGGAAATGAAACGCCGCATTCTCGACGGGCTTGCCGCCGCGCCCATCGACGGCATCGTGGCCGCGGATATTTCACCGCGCCTGCGCGTGCAGACCATTGACGCTTTGTGCGCGTCGCTGACGCGCCAGATGCCGGTGCTGGCGAAATTCGGCGCCCAGCCCGAGACCGTCGAAAAGCCGGAGGAACTCTACGCCGAGTCGGCACGGCGCGCGTTCGCGCTCGAACCGCGCAATGCACCGGCCGAAACCTTGCTGGCGCACCTCGATAACGATGTCGCGGCGGCGGTCGATCTGGTCGCCGGTATGCTGGCGCGGCGCGATCAATGGATGGACAAGACCGGCGCCGCGCCGGGCCGCGCCGAACTCGAAGCGGCCTTCGGCGCCGAGTGCGAACGCCTGCTCGCGGTCGCGCGCGTTGGGTTGCCCGACGCCAGCGCCGAACTCGCGCGCGAACTGCTGACCAAGGACGGCAAGTGGCGCAAACGGAACAAACGCGCGCAGGCGCTCGAGGCGGGCGATGCGGATGGACGGGTGCATGCAGCGCTTGCCGCGTTGCTCACGCTGCCGCCCGCACGCTACACCGAAGCGCAATGGGAGGTGTTGAGCGCGATGCTCGCGTTGCTGCCGCGCGCGGCGGCGCAGCTTAAAGTCGTATTCGCCGAACGCGGCGAGGCCGATTTCACCGAGATCGCGCAGGGCGCGGTGCGCGCGCTGGGGGAACCCGATGCGCCGACCGATCTTCTGCTGTCGCTCGACGTCAGCATCCAACACATTCTGATCGATGAATTCCAGGATACGTCGAACAGCCAGTGGCAACTGCTCGAACGCCTGACCGCGGGCTGGCAGACCGACGACGGCCGCACGTTGTTCGCGGTCGGCGATCCGATGCAATCCATTTACCGCTTTCGCGAGGCCGAGGTCGGTTTGTTCCTGCAGGCGCGCCACGGCGGCATTGGCGAGGTGCGGCTCGAGTTTCTGCGTCTGTCGACGAATTTCCGCTCACAACAGCGGGTTGTCGATTGGGTCAATGCGACCTTTCCCGGCGTGTTGCCGTCGGTCGAGGACGGCGCCGCCGGTGCGGTGCCGTATTCGCCTTCGGTCGCCCATCATGCGGCCGACGAGGGCGATGCGGTGCGCTGGCATCTGTTCGACGAACGCGCTGACGAAGCCGCGCGCGTGGTCGAAATCGTGCGCCAGGCTCGCGAGGGCGGTGCACGGGGATCAATTGCCGTGCTGGTGCGCAATCGCAGCCACCTTGACCGCATTGTGCCGGCACTGAAGGCCGCGGGCATTCCCTATCGCGCCGTCGAGATCGAGCATCTCGGCGAGAAACAGGTCGTGCAGGATTTGTTCGCGCTCACGCGCGCGCTTTCGCATCCGGCCGACCGCACGGCGTGGCTCGCATTGCTGCGCGCGCCATGGTGCGGGCTCACGCCGGTCGATCTCTCGTTGCTGGCGGAAGACGCGGACGCAACCGTCTGGGAGTTGATGCGGGACCAATCGCGCACCGCGCGCCTCGACGCGAATGCGCGGTCGCGAATTGCGCGCCTTGTCGTGGTGCTGGAGCCGGCGCTGTCGAACCGTCTGCGTTTGAATCTGCGCGATGCGATCGAAGGCGTGTGGCTGGCGCTCGGCGGCCCGGCGTGCTGCCGCGACGCCACCGAACTTGAAGATGCGGCGATGTTTCTCGACGAACTCGAACGCGCCGAGGAGGCGGGCGACCTCCCCGACCCCTCGGCATTTGAAGCAAGCCTGGAAAAACTTTACGCACTGCCCGATCTCGATGCCGGCGACGACGCGGTGCAGATCATGACGGTGCACAAGGCCAAGGGCCTCGAGTTCGATACCGTGATTGTGCCGGGGCTGGATCGCGTGCCGAGAAGCAATACGCCGCCGCTGATCGTATGGAAGGTGCTGCCGGATGGCGGCCTGCTCCTGGCGCCGATACGCGAGGCCGGCACCGACAAGGATCCCGCCTATGACTATGTGCGCAAGATCGGGCGCACTGCCGAAGATCTGGAGGCGGGACGCCTGTTCTATGTCGCGGCGACGCGCGCCAAATCGCGCCTGCATCTGCTCGGTTGCATCAAGCGGGACGACGACGGCGAGGCCAAACGTCCGCCGGCGCGCTCACTGCTCGGCAAGCTGTGGCCGTTTGCCGCCGAACATGTCGGGGCGCCGTGCGTGCGCAGGGTCGCGCCGCTCAATCCGTCTACGCGCGCCGATACGATGTCCCGGTTCGCCGCCGAAATTGTTCTGCCCGCGCCGCCGCCGGCCGCGCAATGGCAGGCGCCGCCCGCGATGCAGCAGGACAACGAGGTGATCGAATTTTCGTGGGCGGGCGAGACGGCGCGACACGTTGGTACGGTGGTGCACCGCTGGCTGCAGCGCCTCGCGGACGACGCGCTCGAAGGCTGGACGCCCGCGCGTGTCGAGTCGATGCGGCCGCGAATTGCGCGCGAACTCGAGCGCCGCGGGGTTCGACCGGCGGAATGCTCAGACGCCGCCGCGCGCGTGGTGCGCGCGCTTGCGCAGACGGTGCAGGACGAGCGCGGGCGCTGGTTGCTCGGCCCGCGCAAGGATGCACGCAGCGAGTACCGCGTGCGCCGCGTGGCCGGCAACGTATTACACAGCTACGTGATGGACCGCGTGTTTCGCGATGATAATGGCGTGCGCTGGATCACGGATTACAAAACCAGCAGCCACGAAGGGAGTGACGTGGAAGCGTTTCTCGATCGCGAGCGCATTCGTTATGCGGCGCAACTCGCGCGCTACGCCGCGGCGCTCGGCGAGCCGCACGCGAAACTGGGATTGTATTTCCCGCTGCTCGCGGGCTGGCGCGCGTGGAAATTTGATTCGGAACCGCCGATGAACGCCGATAAACGCCGATGATTTCAATAATGCATTTGTATCGGAGAGTTTTGTTCGATACCGCCAGGTGGGGTGTATCGGCCGCCACTGAAAAACCGGGAACCCGTGCATGACCACGTTTGTTCTTGCTCTTGGAATTCTGCAGTCTCAAGAACCTGAATCGGTTTTAATCGGCGCTCATCGGCGCTCATCGGCGCTCATCGGCGGTAAATCGCGTTTTTTTTATTTTTGTGATCCCAAGTTGGACTGAGTACGGGCAACAAGCCGTGGGCGTGCGCGGCACCCGTGAAAATCGTCGTCATCGGCACGCCCGAGGAGCAGCCCGACCGCAACGGGCTCCACATGTGGCTGCTCGACGCTGGCTTGGCACTTGAAAACATGCTGATCCAGGGTTACGCAATGGGCATGACCATCCACGCGATGGCGGGTTACGACGACAAGAAAATAATGAGCGGCTTCAATATTCCCCAGCCATTCCGCGTTGCCGCCGTGGTCGCCGCGGGCTGGCGCGGCAAAGTCGAATCATTGCCCGAAGAAGTGCGCGCCAAGGACCTGAAGCCGCGCGTGAGAAAAGCAGTCCGAGAGATCGCATTTCGCGATACGTTTGGGGGCAAGCTATGACGCGTAGGACGGCTCTATCGAAAATGCCAGGCTGTGGCGCAATTTGACGGATTGACAAATATTCGCTTATAAGCGAATATTTTACGGATGGAAATTCGCCATTACCTGACGGCATCGGGCAGCGATTTTTACTAGGCGTGGCTAGAGCCTGTCTCATCAATATCCACACGCGGATATTGATGAGACAGGCTCTATATGATCTCAAGGACATGCGGGCGCGGGTTGCCATCCAGCGCAGGGTTGATCGGCTCGCTGCGGGAAACTTCGGCGATCACAAGTTTTGTCGCGACGGAATTTCGGAGTTGCGGATCGATGTCGCTGCGGGTTACCGGGTTTATTACACCATGGCCGGACGAACCATCCTGCTTATCGTGTGCGGTGGTGACAAGCGAACGCAGTCGGCCGACATCAAACGTGCAGTGAAGTGCTGGGATGATTACCAACGGAGATTGCCATGACACGCAAATCGAAACCATTGCCCTACCGCAGCCACGACGAAGCGACGACCGCGAGCTTTCGCGACGATCCTGA
>JAYVME010000422.1:0-3415 GCA_043759115.1 Betaproteobacteria bacterium
CTCCGGCTTTTTCCTCGCCATGCACGACCTTGAGATCCGCGGCGCCGGCGAAGTGCTGGGCGATTCGCAGTCGGGCGAAATGCAGGAAGTCGGCTTCAACCTGTACTGCGCGATGCTCGACACCGCGGTGAAATCACTCAAGCTCGGCCTCGAACCCGATTTGTCGGCCCCGCTCGGCATCACCACCGAAATCAACCTGCACGCGCCGGCGTTGCTGCCCGACGATTACTGCAACGATATCCACGAGCGCCTCGTGATCTACAAACGGCTTGCCAACTGCGAAACCTCCAATGAACTCGATACCATGCACGAAGAGCTCATCGACCGCTTCGGCATGCTGCCGCCGCACGCGAAGACCCTGCTGGAAACCCATCGCCTGCGCGTGCTCGGCAAGCCGCTCGGCATCGCGCGTATCGACGCCTCGGAAACCGGTGTGCAATTGCAATTCGTGCCGAATCCGCCGATTGACGCCGCGCGCGTGATGCAACTCATACACCGCAACAAGCACTACAAACTTGCCGGACCGGACCGGCTCAAAGTCAGCGCCGACCTGCACGCAGTGGACGAGCGCGTCGCGCGCACGAAACTCCTATTCGGCGAACTCGCCGCCGCCCCTGATAAAGTAAAGGCCTGACACCATGAATCTCGTCATCCAGGGCAGCGACATTGCGACGTCCGATTTAAAGCAACTCGCGAAACTCAGCGGGGCGGCGGCGATCGAAGCCATCACGCCGACCGCTTTCAGGCTGCGCAACGCGGCGTCCAGTCCGCAAATCGCGCCTTACTGCGAAAACGCGCATCTCGACTGCGCGTTTGTGCCCGCTGACCGCAGGCTGTCGGACATCCGGCTCGCGGTGATGGACATGGATTCGACCTTGATCACGATCGAATGCATAGACGAAATCGCGGACATGCAGGGCTTGAAGCCGCGGGTTGCGGCCATCACCGCCGCGGCAATGCGCGGCGAGCTCGACTATCCGCAAAGCCTGCGCGAGCGCGTGGCATTGCTCAAAGGCCTCGACGCGGGCGCGCTGCAGCGTGTCTATGACGAAAGATTACGCCTGTCGCCGGGAGCGGACGCGATGCTCGTGAAATTCAAACAACTCGGCATCAAGACGCTGCTGGTCTCCGGCGGCTTTACGTATTTCACCGGGCGCTTGAAAGATCGCCTCAATCTCGACTACACGCAATCCAACGTGCTTGAAATTGCCGATGGCAAGCTGACCGGACAGGTCATCGGCAATATCGTCGACGCCGAGGTGAAGCGCGCCGCATTGCTGCAAGCCCGTGACGAACTGGGACTGGGCAAGGATGAGATTATTGCGCTCGGCGACGGCGCCAACGATCTCAAGTTCATGGCGGAAGCCGGCGTCAGCGTTGCCTACCACGCCAAACCGGTGGTGCGCGCGCAGGCGACCTGCGCGCTGAACTATGTTGGACTGGACGGCGTGCTAAACCTGTTTGCCTGAAGCGGCGCCGTTCCTGCTACTTCAGCGTAAGCCCGATCGCCTTGCCGAGCTTGTCGTAGGTTTCGAACTGCTCCTGCACTAACTTCGCCGTGTCGGCGGGACTCAGAATGCGCGGCACCGAACCGATACGTTCCGTCGCGGCGATCCATTGCTGATCCTTCGCGACTTTTTGCAGAATGCCGCTCCAATACGCAACAAGTTTCCGGTCCATGCCGGGCGGGCCGTATAGCGCGCTCCAGCCGATGATGCGCTCCAATTGCGGATAGCCGACTTCTTTGGCGGTCGGCACGTTGGGAATTTCCTTGTAGCGCTCGGGCGTGGTGGTCATCAGCGCGCGCAACTGACCCGACTTGATAAAGCTCAATGCAGTACCGAGGTTGGTGCAGTTGATATCCACTTCGCCCGACATCAGCGCGACCGTAGCGTCCCCGCCGCCCTTGTATGGGATCTGGATGCCGGCGTCCTTGCCGAGCTTCAGAATATCGAACAGCATTTGCGGCCCCATTTCGTGAATGGTGCCGACACCGGCGGTGCTGTATTTGAGTTTGCCGGGATTTTTCCGGATGCCCTCGACCAGATCGCCGAATGTTTTGTACGGCGAATCGGCGCGCACCGCGCACACGTACGGATTCAATTCGAGCAGTCCGAGAAACGTGAAGTCGTTCCACTTGTAGGCAAGATCCGGTTTCAGCGCCGGTAACGTCGCCTGCGAACCGACGCGCGCGAGCAGCAGCGTGTAGCCATCGGGCGCCGCTTTTTTCACGTACTCGGAGCCGATCGCGCCGCTGGCGCCGACCTTGTTGAGCACCACGCCGTTCTGGCCCGTGTATTTGGGGAATACTGCCGTAAGATTGCGCGCGGCGAGGTCGGAGTCGCCGCCCGCCGAGAACGCCGCCACCACCAGAATGGGTTTGTCCGGGTACTGCGCGGATGCGCCGGACGAGGCTACGATGAAAATCAGCGCGCCAAGCAGCAAGCGCGCAGCGCAACGGCACACGCCCAGTATTGTCATCGGAAACCTCCCTCGGATATTGTTCTACCAGCCGGCTCCGCCATGGCGGCGGGAGCATTACCACCGCAACGATAGCCTAAGTTAGAGTAACAGCGCTAGTGCCGGCCGCCTAAAACTTTCAGACCAACGTTGGAAACATCGGAATGACATCCGACGTTTCAATCCACGGATCGTTCTTTTTAACCATAAGTCAGCGTGGCGAAATCGCCTGGTTGACGGGGATATCCGCCTGGATTTCGAACACGAGCCGCTGATGCGCTTGGCGCAGACTGGATTCAACCGCGTCCGGCGATATTCCATGCGCGAAAATGAAGCCCAGGTAGCTCGCGCCTTCCGGCGGCGGCGCAATGAGCTGACCTGGGCTGGCGGTGATCTGGATGTCGCTGATGGCGGCGACCTGCAGCGCGGCTTCGACGTTGTGCGCGCCCAGAAAAATACCGCGTCCGGGAATCGGGATCATCATCACGCCGCTGGCCTCCCCCTGTTGCGTCCGCGGCAATGGCCGGTCAAGGGCGTGGCGCAGGATCAATTCTTCCAGGCTCATGCCCAGCGCATGCCGCAGCATTCTGCCGCACAGCCCGCCGATGGAGCGCGCGGCGATTTCCAGCAGCCAGGTTCCTCGTTCGTTCACGCGCATTTCGGCATGGACGGGGCCGCTGGTAAGCCCGGCCAGTTCACAGGCGCGTTGCGCCGTTTGCGCGATCTCGTCCTGCTTCGCTTGCGGCAGGCGTGACGGCGTGACGTACAGGGTCTCCTCGAAATAGGGGCCGTCCAACGGATCGGGTTTGTCGAATAGCGCCAGCACGCGCAACCGCCCGTCCTGCAGCAGTCCTTCCAGCGCATGTTCGCGGCCGGGGATGAAACTTTCCACGACCAAGCCGAGCTTGGCGGCGTCACGATCGGCTTTGACCTGTATGCCATGCACCCAATGCAC
>JAYVME010000423.1:0-3411 GCA_043759115.1 Betaproteobacteria bacterium
CGGCAAGCATCGCCCTCGCCGTATTCGTGCTGTTCACACTACTGAATTTCAACCTCGCGATCCGCGGCTGGCTAGCCGCGCGCGAAGACGGCGCATTGCGCTCAACCGTGCCGTTGATCGGCGGCATAGCCGGCGCGCTGGGGTGTTTCGGCTTCGAGTCGTTACGGCCTTACGCATGGGCGCCATTTTTAGTGGACCCCGGCTGTGCGGCATTTCTGTTATTCGGACTGCCGAAAATTGCCAAAGAACGGTGGCAATTCAGCTCGTTCAACCTGCTGCAGGAATACCGGTCGGCGGGTAATGCGGCCAAAACCGGCACACTGCGCCTGTACAAAACCGGCGCATTCGTGCTGCGGCTGGATTTTCACCGCGCGGAAAATGAACGCGGTATCGGTCAGTTCAGCCGCAGCGGCGCGTGGCAGGAAACGGCAGCCGGATTGAAACTCACGACGCGTGACGGCAAGTTCGCCGTGTTAAGCCGCACCAACGCAAGCCCGCCCGCGACACTCGGCGTAACCACCGACTTCCCGACGTTCCAGACCGACGCCGAACTGGCCCTTGCGGGACTTGTATTCGCGGCGGTGTTGGTCGCAAACGCACGCTAAAAAACATTTACATTCAGTCCACTATCCCTTATAGTCGCGCCGATGAAAATTTCCGAACTGCTATTTGCCGCGCTGCTTGCCGGTGCCGGGCTGCCCGCGCTGGCCGCCGATAACACTGCGGACATGGCGACCATCATCGCCGCAGAGACTCCCGCACCCACCGGTTATCTGGAGCGCGCGCGCGAACTGACGATACACGCGCTCGCGCTGATCGGAGTCAACTATAAATGGGGCAGCGACTCGCCCGAGAACGGCCTTGATTGCAGCGGACTGGTCAGCCATGTATTCCAGGAAGTCGCAGGCATCGTGCTGCCGCGCAATTCGCAGGGCATGAGCAAGGTCGGCGAAAAAATCAACAAGACCGAACTCCAACCCGGCGATCTCGTATTCTTCAACACGCGCCGGCGCCCGTTTTCGCATGTCGGGATCTACATCGGCGACGAGCGATTTGTGCACGCGCCACGCCGCGGCCGTGAAGTCGAAGTCTCGGACATGCAGGGCCGTTACTGGAAAAAGCGCTACAACGGCGCGCGCCGCGTCGGTTTCTAACGAGACAGGCGCTAGCGGTTCACCGTAATCGTCACCGTTTTCTCCGCAATTTTCTGCTTGATCGCGGCGATCGCCGCCAAACCCGCTTTTTCCCCCTCGATGATCGCCAGGTGGCGATCTTCGAAACCGGTACTGCGTATGCGGCCGGTGTCGGGACGAATCACGATGTCGGCCTCGGTGAGTTCATAACCCGCGATGCTCTGGCCCATGATGGCGAACGTCTGCAACATGACGTCCACGCTGTCCTTGATCTTGCCGAAGCGCGGGTTGTTGGAAATGTACACCGCAATCACCACATCAGCCCCCATGCCGCGCGCGGCGCGCACCGGCACCGGGCTGACGAGCCCGCCGTCGACGTATTCGCGCCCGTTGATGGCGACCGGCTGAAATACGCCGGGCACGCTGCTCGATGCGCGTACCGCGGTGCCGGTGTTACCGGTCCGGAACACGACCGGCTCGCCGCTTTGCAAATCGGTGGCCACGACCGCGAAGGGTTTGTTGAGCTTTTCGAGCGGGCGATTCTGCACCGCCAGGTTGACGAAATTCTGTAAAGCTTCCCCCTTGATGAATCCGCGGTCGGGCAATGACCAGTCGGCAATCACCGTATCGTCCATCTGCAACGCGACACGCTGCAGGTCGAACCCGCCGTAACCGCTCGCGTACAACGCGCCGACCAGACCGCCGGCACTCGTGCCGACCACGATATCGGGCACAATGCCGTGCGCTTCGAGCGCCTTGATCACGCCGATATGCGCAAAGCCGCGCGCGGCACCCCCGCCCAGCGCCAGCGCTATTTTGGGCGGCACCCGTCTGACTTCCGGCGCAGGCGGCGGGACCATCGGTGCGGGACCGGGCGCAGTGTCGGGCGCGCGCGGCAACATGCCGCAACCCGCGAGCACACTTACCAAGATGACGGCGGCGATACGCAAATGAACATCCGGCTCAAAGGCAATTGTGACCGGCGGATTGTAGCGTCAGTTCAATGCGGCATGCGCCCGGCCCGGAGATTGTCCTGATGTAACGACCGTTACCGTAAATTAGCTCTTGACAAATGATAATCATTACCATTAAATGACTTGTGAGAATAATTCTTATTAATCAATCTCTGCTTACACATACACCTATAAACAAGGACTTAATTATGATTTCCAGCTTATGGAATAAATTCGCCCTGCCTGCCTTTGCCCTATTGGCTACATCGTGCGGCTTACTGCTCGCAGCCATGGCACTGATCACCGGCACCGCCGAGACTGCCTTCGCCCAGGAAAATGTACTCAACCTCTACTCCGCGCGGCATTACCAGACCGACGAGGCGCTCTACACCAATTTCACCAAAGCGACGGGCATCAAGATCAATCTCATCGAGGGTGGCGAAGACGCGCTGATGGAGCGCATCAAGAACGAAGGCGCCAACAGCCCGGCCGATGTGTTCATCACCGTCGATGTCGGCCGCCTCTGGCGCGCCGAGCAGATGGGCCTGTTTGCGCCCGTGAAATCGAAGGTTCTCGAAAGCCGCATTCCGGCCAACTATCGGGACCCCGACGGCAGCTGGTTCGGCTTTTCACGACGTGCGCGCATCATCGTATACAACAAGGCCGCACTCAAGGCGACCGACATCGCGACGTATGAAGATCTCGCCGACCCTAAATTCAAAGGCCGGATCTGCACGCGTTCCGGCAGCCATGTCTACAACCTGTCGCTGATGGGCTCGATCATCGGCGCGCTCGGGGAAGAAAAAGCCGAAGCGTGGGCGAAAGGCGTCGCCGCCAATCTTGCGCGCCCGCCCAAAGGCGGCGACACCGATCAACTGAAGGCCGCCGCTGCGGGTGAATGCGACATCGCGCTTAGCAACACCTACTACTACGCACGACTGCTGCGTTCGGACAAGCCGGACGAGCGGCAGGTGGCAGAGAAACTCGGCGTTATATTCCCCAATCAGGGCGGGCGCGGCACGCATGTCAATATCTCGGGCGGCGGCATGCTCAAATACGCGCCGCACAAGGAAGCCGCGGTCAGGTTTCTCGAATATCTGGCGGGCAACGAAGCCCAGGTCTATTTTGCCGACGGCAACAACGAATGGCCGGTAGTGGCTAACGTCGCCACCAACAACCCGGCGCTGAAATCACTGGGCTCGTTCAAAGCGGATACCATCAACATCGCCGTGATCGGCAGGAACCAGCCTACCGCGCAAAAGATCTTCGACCGCGTCGGCTACAAGTAATTTTTTCCGGCGCCGCGCGCCCACCAGCCCCGTCAA
>JAYVME010000424.1:0-7904 GCA_043759115.1 Betaproteobacteria bacterium
CGCATCGCGCGGCCGCATCATGCGGGTGTTCCTGCTGCAGGGCGCGTTGATCGGCGCGAGCGGCGCGCTGGCGGGTTGCGCGTGCGGCTATGCGCTGACTTCCGTCATGAGCAATTTCGTGCGCTCGTCCGACGGCGTGCCGCTCTTTACGGCGCGGGTGGACCCGCAGTTATACCTGGTCACGCTGCTGGCGGCGTCCGCACTCGGGTTGATTGCAGCGATGATGCCGGCACGGCGGGCGTCGCGACTCGATCCCGCGCAGGCGATCCGCATATGACCGCGGCCATCATCGAGCTGGCGGGCATCCGCAAAACCTATAATGAAGGCACCGCGGTTGCGGAGGAAGTCCTGCATGGCGTCAACATCACGGTGCGTGACGGCGAGTTCGCGTGTCTGATCGGTCCGTCGGGGTCGGGCAAGAGCACGCTGCTCAACCTGATCGGGCTTCTGGAGCGGCCGACGGCGGGCTCATACCTCTTGCGGGGACGCACCATCCAGCAGGCGAGCGATGACGAGCGTACCCGCGCGCGGCTGGAAACGCTGGGGTTCGTGTTTCAATTTCATCATTTGCTGCCGGCATTTTCCGCGCTTGAGAATGTGATGATGCCGGGACTCATGCGCGACGGTGCATTCACGCGGGAGCAACGCGCCAACGCGCAACAACTCCTGACCGCGGTCGGCCTCGCCGACGCGCAAAACAAACCGCCTAACGAGTTGTCGGGCGGCATGCAGCAACGCGTGGCGATCGCGCGCGCGCTCGCATTGTCGCCCCAACTCGTGCTCGCCGACGAGCCGACCGGCAATCTCGACACGCATTCCGCCGACGAGGTGTTTGCGCTCATGCGCCTCTTTAACCAAACCAAGGGCACCGCGTTTTTGCTCGTGACCCACGATCCGCGGCTGGCCGCGCGCTGCGATCGCGTGATCGAGTTGCACGATGGCATGATCGTCGGCGATGCGGCAAACGCACAGAAGGCATAGACAATGACGGGCCGTGGGTTGATGTGGTGAAGAATTCACCGCATGCGCTGATGGCCGCCGCGTGCCTGGCGCTGGTGGCACAGATTGCCGCGGCCGCCGATGAAATCGCCGCCGCAAAGTATCGCTGGGCGCACAGCCCGCAAGGCCCCATGCTCGAACGCATCCTGCCGCCGGCGATCGAACCCGAACTGTTGCCTGAGCCGCGTTCGACGGGCGCGCGCCTCGTCGCGACTTTCTGCGTCCAATGTCATTACCTGCCAAACCCGGCTATGCACAGCGCGCCAAAATGGCGGGTTATCGTCGAACGCATGGTATGGCGCATGCAGGGCAACGGGAATATGGGCAAACTGATGCGGGACATGATGGCAGCCGTTAAAGCGCCGGACGCCGGCGAACAGTCCACGCTGACGGCTTACCTGCAAAAACACGCGCAGCAGGAACTCAATGTCAAAAAATACCCTGACATTCACACACCGGCGGGACGCATATTCAGCATTGCCTGCACGCAATGCCACGTGCTGCCCGACCCGCGGCGTCACACCGCGAACGAGTGGCCCGTGGTCGTCGAGCGCATGCAGCGCAACATGGCGTGGGCCAATCGCGTGACGGGGGACCCGATGTTGCGCACTTCCCCCGAGCTTGACACCGCCGAGATCATGCGCTTCCTGCAGCGCAATAGCCGTGAGGCCGTAAGCGGTGAGCGGTGAACGGTAAGGTTTACGCCTCACGCCTCTCGTCCCCGCTACGCGGGGATCTTCATCCCGCGTTGCACCGCAGGCCGCGCCGAAATCGCATCGAACCAGCGTTTGACGTTGGGAAAGTCGGCGAGATTCGTCTTGTGCCATTCGTAACGCGCAACCCACGGATAGGTTGCGATGTCGGCGATTGAGTACTCGTCAGCGAGATATTCGTGGTAGGCAAGCCGCGCATCAAGCACACCATACAGACGGTCCTTTTCCTTCGTGTAACGCTCGATCGCGTACGGCACCGGCTCCTTCGCCGCGCGCAGAAAATGGTGCACCTGCCCGAACATCGGCCCCACGCCGCCCATCTGAAACATCAGCCACTGCAAAGCGTCGTATTTCAGGCGGTCGGACTTCGGCAAGAGCTTGCCGGTCTTGCCCGCCAGATAAACGAGGATCGCGCCGGACTCCATCATGGCGTAAGGTTTGCCGTCGGGACCGTCGGGGTCGACGAGCGCCGGAATCTTGCTGTTGGGCGAGATCGCGACAAACTCGGGCTTGAATTGATCGTTCTGGCCAATGTTGATCGCATGCACGCGATACGGCAGACCGATTTCTTCAAGCATGATCGAAACCTTGCGGCCGTTGGGCGTGGTCCAGGTGTAGAGGTCCAACATGCGTTCTCCCTTGGTGGATACGATTTGTTTTGGCGCTGCTTTTAGCGCATCCCGTATGGCGGCCAGGCGTGCCTGCGCAACGCGCTCCTTGATCAGCGCCGGCTCTGCGCTGCGTTTTGCCACCGCGCCGGCATCGACCGCGCGGGCGGCGGCGAGCGCGGCGCGCAGCCGGGCGGTGGCCGGATCGTTCGCGGACTCGCCCGCCGCGGCCGCGCAAACATCCAGCAATTGCATAAAACGTTCGGGCCGGCGCAGCGCATCGGTCGCCTGCAACAGCCACAGCAGCGCAGCGACTGACAGCTTCTCAGCCTTGTGAACGTCGGCGTGAAAGCGCGCCGCCAGCAGCGCCAGCTCGCGACAATCCTGGGGCACGCGCAAGCGCTCGCACAAACCCTCTATCGCCCGTTCGTCGGCATGCATGGCGATCAGCGCAAAACGCGCCGCTAGATTGATACCGCGCGCGGCGGCGGCATCGAGCGCATTCAACCGGCGCTCCCCGGCAGCGCCGGCAATGAGCCCCGCGAGTTCCGGCAGCACGACTGCCGCCGCGCCGCACGCTGCGAGCACGCGGAACATGCGCGACGGCCGGTGTTCCATCAAACCGCGCGCCAGTTCCTGCCACACGCGCTCGGCGACCAGTGCGTCGACTTCGCCCCCGGCCACCATTCCGCGCATCAACTGCAGGGTGGCGGGCGCGAGCGCAAAATCGAAACGCGCGGCGAACCGCGCCACGCGCAGAATGCGCACCGGGTCTTCGACGAACGCCGGCCCGACATGACGCAGCACGCGCGCTTTCAAGTCGGCGGCGCCGCCGAACGGGTCGATGAGTTTGCCGGTCTCGTCGCGGGCGATCGCGTTGATGGTGAGATCGCGGCGCGCGAGATCCTGCTCGAGCGTGACATCGGGTGCGGCGTGAACCGCGAAGCCCTGATAGCCGCGCGCGGTCTTGCGTTCCGTGCGCGCGAGCGCATATTCTTCATGCGTCTCGGGATGCAGAAAAACCGGGAAATCCTTGCCCACCGGTTTGTAGCCGAGTTTCAGCATTTCGTCGGGCGTCGCGCCGACCACCACGTAATCGCGGTCCGCCCCCGGCAAACCGAGCAGCTCGTCGCGCACGGAACCGCCGACCGCGTAGATTTTCATGCGGTCAGCGCTGGTGTTCGTATTGCGGCAGCACTTCGGTCTCGACATTCGCCGCGGCATACCATTCGCGCATTGCGGGCAGCGCCAGCAGCGTGTCGGCATAGCGCTGTGCGGCGCCGGACAACGCGACGGCATAGGTTCTGAAACGCGTGGCCACCGGCGCGTACATCGCGTCGGCAACGCTGAAGCCGCCGAGCAAAAACGGTCCGCCGTAACGCTTGAGGCTGTCGTTCCATAGCGCTTCGATGCGCGCGATGTCGGCCGCCACCCCGGCATGCATGCCGACACCCGGAAACGAGCGCCGCACATTCATATTCATGCTGCCGCGCAACGCCGAAAATCCCGCGTGCATTTCGGCGCTGATCGCGCGCCCATGGGCACGCGCCGCGGCGTCAGCCGGCCACAGCTGCCGGTCCGGATGACGTTCGGCGAGATATTCGCAGATCGCGAGAGATTCCCACACCGTCGTACCGCCATCTACCAGTATCGGCACCTTGCCGGACGGTGAGTATTTTTGGATTTTGGCGAGGTGGCCGTCCTGGTACAACGGGATTCTCATCTCGTCGAACGCAAGGCCCGCGTGCTTCATCGCAAGCCATGGCCGCAACGACCACGACGAGTAGGCTTTGTTGCCGATAACCAGCGTGTAGTGCGCCATGCCGGTCAGCGTCCGCTCGTGCGCCCCGCGTGACCGCGATACGCGCCGTAGCGGGCGCGCGGAAAATCGTGGCCGAGGTAAGTTGGAATCACCGCCTCCAGCGCCGCCGGTTGGATGCCGAACGGGAACGCCTGCTCGCTCACGTTAGCGACTTTCATCGAATAGTAGTTGTCGCGCGTCATCAATTTCACCGGCAGCAGCTCCAGGCTGAATGCCTGCAGGTATGAGAGCGTATCGTTCAGGCCGACGACCGGCCGGCGCCGTCCGGTAACCTCGCCAACCAGCGCCACCAGTTGGCGCAGCGAATAGGCTTTCGGCCCGCATAAATCGTACGCTTTTCCGAACGTGGCGTCGTCGCCGAGACTCTTCACGAACGCGGCCGCGACATCTTCGACAAATACCGGCTGAAAGCGCGCGTCCGGGCAGCCGAGAAAGACGACCGGCATTACCGCGAGCAACGAGGCAAACATATTTAGAAAATTGTCATCGCTGCCGAAGATCACCGACGGACGAAAGATCGTCCAGTCCAGAGCGGATGCGCGCACCAATGCCTCGCCCGCGCCCTTGGTGCGTTGATATTGGCTCGGTCCGTTGACGGCGGCGCCGAGCGCGCTCATATGCACGTAGCGCCGCACGCCGCACGCCGTGCACGCCGCAATCACCTTGCGCGTCAGTTCGACGTGCGCCGCCTCGAAACCACGCGTGCCGCCGGCGTCGTGCAGCACGCCAACCAGATTGATTACCGCGTCCATGCCGCGCAAGAGATCCGCCAGCGCCGCTTCGTTGTGCACGCTGGCGTCAATCACATCGACCGTCGGCAGGAGGATGAGCGGGCGGGCGCGTTCGCGCTGGCGCGTCGGCACGCGCACGTGAAATCTCCCGGCGCTCAGCAGATTCACGATATGGCGGCCGACAAAGCCGGCGCCGCCGATGACACAAACGCGGGTTATTTCCATAGTGAAGCGCCGCTGATTACCGCGGGTCCGTAGTGGATTGCATGCGGCCGGTTAACCACCGGGCTCGTCGAGCGGCTTGTCGGCCACGCGCGAGCGCGGCGCGATGATGCCGATGCGCGCCTTCAGCGAGAGCAGCGTGTGCCCGAACTGCTGGCTGTAATAACTCGCGTTACTCATCACCTTCTTCACGTAATCGCGCGTTTCGTTGAACGGAATGGACTCGGCGTAGATCGCCGCTTCCATCGGCGCATCCGCGCGCCAGGCGCGTGCGCGGCCGGGCCCCGCATTATAGGCCGCCGACGCCAGCACCGCCTGGCTGTCGAGCGTATCGAACACATGCTTCAGATACCAGGTCCCCAGATTCAGGTTGGTCTCGACATTGGCGGTCTGCCCCCCGTGATAATCCTTGATCCCGACTTTCTGCGCGACCCAGCGCGCGGTCGCGGGCATCAACTGCATCAGGCCCACCGCGCCGGCGCTCGATTTGACGTCGGCGATGAAACGGCTTTCCTGGCGGATCAAACCGTAGACCCATGCTTCGTCGAGCTGTTGCTGGCTGACATAGCCCTTCATCACGTCGCGATAGGGCGCCGGGTAGCGCATGCTGAAGTCGTGCAGCTCGCGCGTGCGGTCGGCGGTGTTGATCGCACGGTCATACATATCGTTGCGGCGCGCGAATTCGGCGGCACCCAGCAATTGTTTGTCATCAAAACCGCGGATCGTCCAGTTCCACTCGCGATTGCCTTCAAAACGCAGGTTGAGCCGGTAAAACGCGAGCGCGCGCTGGAAACCCGGCACTTTCGACATCATTTGCACTTCGTCGCGGTTCGGCTTGTAAGATGGCGCCGGCATTCTGCCTTTGCCGCCGAGTTCTTCAGCGGCAAGCTGGCCGTAAAAATTGAACTCCGTCGCCAGCGGCGCTAGCAAAATTTGCGCTTCAGGCGCGCGGCCCAGCGTTTTCAACGCGCGCGCTTTCCAATAGCGCCATGCCGGCTCCTGGCTTTCTTTCGGCGACATCGCATCAGCCGCGGCGAGGACATCGGGCCAGTTTTGCGCGCGCAATGCCGCGCGCACTTTCCACGCGAGCTGCGGGTCGGTGAGTTCGCCCGCTTGCGCGTACCAGGCGGGCGCGGCCGGATCGAGGCGTTGCGCGCCCTGGAACGCAATCAGGCCCCACACGTAGCCGCGCTCGGCGTCCGCAAACTGCGCGGCAAGCTTCGTCCAGTGTTGCGCCGCAAGCTGCGGTGACGTGCGTGCCAGCCGATGTGCCGCGAACATCACGGTTTCACGCCCGGCGCGCGTTTTCAGATTGAACACTTTCTTGTCGAGATAGGCCTGCGGGTTGACGGCGATACGGGCGAGCGCCGCGCCGTCGGGCTGCTCCTTCACCGGCAGATATTCGGCGGCGCGGCGCGCCACGCCCGTGTTGCCGGCTTCGAGCGCGAGCCGGATGCGCGCCCACACATCGTCCGCGCCCAGCATCTGGCGCTCCGCGAGTACATTGAACAGCGTGTTGCAGCTGTCGGGCTGCTCGCGGCCGCTGAACCACAGCCTGCGCGCGTAGTTCAACGCCTCCTCTTTTCCCGCGCGCCAGCGGCTCTGCAGCGTGTAGCACAGGAGTTCGATGTCGTCGCCGGCCGATTGCGGATACTCGGCGTCAAAGAGGTCCCATTGCTGCCGCGTGGCGAGGAGCTTCAACCAATCGGCGCGCAGGCTGCCGGCGACGGGACTGTCCATCGTCCGCTCGAGCAGCGCCTGCACTTCCTCGGGGGTTGCCTGCTCAAGGCGCATCCGCAGCCGCCAGTACGCGATGTAGGGCTGGAGCGCGTAATCGTTAAGCGACTTCGCGGCGCGCTCGAACCGCACGCCGTCGCCGACGCGGAACGCGGCGCGCGCGGCCAGAAAATCGTCATCCTGGGTGGCCGCGCACGCAGTCCCCGCGCACGCGAGCAGCGCGCACATAAGCGCGCCGTGCAGCCGAATCGATGCAAAACCAGTCATCATCAGAGTAATTTTACGGCTTTTGCGCGGAATTCACCCGCCGGGTATTGGCAAACATAGACAACCGTTTCTGCCCATGAGTGCCCGGCCTTGGACCAGACTTGGAGAAAAATTAAGGGATACTTCCCTTCCTTTTATAACGCGCTCTATGCCAGAAACAGTCGATACGCCGGATTGCGCGTCTCGTCCGAACAGGGATAGCCGAGCTTCGCGAGAAACGCTTTGAACGCCAGCTTGTCGCGCGGCGGCACCTGCATGCCGACCAGCACGCGGCCGTAGTCGGCGCCGTGGTTGCGGTAGTGAAAAAGGCTGATGTTCCAGCCGTGGCGCATGCTGTTCAAGAACTTCAACAGCGCGCCGGGCCGCTCGGGAAATTCGAATCGATAGAGCGTTTCGTGCGTAACACCCGCCGCGCGGCCGCCGATCATATGGCGCACGTGCGACTTGGCGACGTCGTTGCCACTGAAGTCGAGCGTCTGCAAACCGTTGCGCTTGAGCGCGCGCACCAGCCGCGCGGTTTCAATGCTGTTATGCACCTGCACGCCGACGAACACGTGCGCCTCGCGCGCGTCACCGTAGCGATAATTAAATTCCGTCACGCTGCGCGGCCCCAACAGCGCGCAGAATTTGCGGAAGCTGCCCGGCGTTTCCGGTATCGTCACCGCCAATATGGCTTCGCGCTTCTCGCCTAGCTCGGCTTCTTCGGCGACGAAGCGCAGGCGGTCGAAATTCATGTTGGCGCCGCACGCCACGGCGACCAGCGTCTTGCCGCGCACGCCTTTCTTCTCGACCCACGCCTTGGCGC
>JAYVME010000425.1:0-3390 GCA_043759115.1 Betaproteobacteria bacterium
GATTGGAGCGTCGTCCGGAAAATGGTAATATTCGCTCCCCGTACGTAGCACGTCTCCCACGGGTCGTTAGCTCAGCGGTAGAGCACTGCCTTCACACGGCAGGGGCCACTGGTTCGATCCCAGTACGACCCACCATTAACACTCAAGCACTTACCGCAACAGCCCCACGGCGTTTTTATTCAGTGGGTCCGTCGCTTGGTGACTCGATATGAATATGCCCCTACTTGTCTGCGCATGACCGTCTGCTCATTCCCTATGCGGTAATCAACGTGCCGCAGAGAATCCACTCCGACCGCACGTTTACCAATACCAGTCCGCGTTCAACACAAGACCTGGGGCAAGTTCAGTGCGCCACCGGTGGACAACCGCGTAAGCGGCTGACGACGGCGGCGTACGAAGCCGGCGTATCGATCGCCTGCTGCGCGTCACTGACGGTGGCGAGGATGCGCTTCGCCCATGGCGTTACCAGCTCGTCAGCCCATACGCGGACCCCCGCTTCGGCTTCGCCGCGTGAGGCGTACGTCCGGGGTTCGCCTACCTCACGGCGCAAGATGGTTGTCAACAATTGGGCGCTCGCGCGCAGATGGGCCTTCCACGTGTTGACGTGCTCTTGCTCATGCTCTCGAACGACGTTTCGGCGGCACTGATCGGTCAGTTCTCGGGCTAGGTAAACCACGATTTCCGAAAATCCCAGGCTGAGGGAAATGTCGGGCATGGCACAGATCTGTCCGTGACTGTCCATGACGGTTCGTGGCACCACGCTCAGGCGGAAATATGGGTTGGCGTGCGTGAGGCCATAAACATTATGGTGGCCGCCGGCACGTTTTCCCGATAATCCGTTCAAAGCCTGGACGTTGCGAGATTCGTCGGTGACGACGGGCAGGTCCTGAAATGCCACGGAAACTTTCACCTGCCGGGCCAGTGCGCTGCAGCGCTCGGCGAAGTCGTCGGCACTCGCACAGCTGACACCGAGGCAAACCAGTGTCACTGCCAGATATGATGTGAATTTTGCGGCCATGTTCCTGTCAGACAGGCGGTCTTGTCGCAATGGTGGTCCGGATGTTGAAAGGCGGCTCAGCCCGCATGCATGGTCATCACGAATAGCGCCGGGCCCTCTATACTGAAGCTAGCGGGCACGCCAAGGCAATCAACGCCAAAAATATTCTAAGCACCTGCCCCCTCCCGAAGCGCACGCAACGCCGCGCATTTTATAACCCCAGGATGCGCCCTATTTCCGCGACGTATTGGCCGCCCTTCACGCCATCGACGACAATTTCGTCTTTGACGCGCTCGAACCCCTCGCGCACACCGTGCAGCCCCTCGGTCACCCAATGCGGCCTGCGCACCGGCGAGTTGAGCACGTTTTTCAGCGTTTCGACCTCGTCACGCAGGCGCTGAATGTCGCGCGAATCGCCGGAGACTTTTTTCAGATCCTGCTCGAGCGCGGCAATCAGCCTCGCCGCCGCTTCCAGATTTACTTCCTGATTGTTGCTGTTTTTTCCGGTAGTCACGGCAAGTTCTCCATCAGTGAATGATTTTTACGGCCACAACACCTGCTTCGCTACGATTGATGAGACAGGCTCTAGCATAGCGCCAAATCATCCAACTACGCAGCTAAATCGCCGGCCCGCGAATGAACGCCACCTGCGGGCAAACAGCGCGGTATCGGCACCTGCATATAAGGCCGGCACGACGCAGACAGAATGAACTCATAGTAAGATACCCGTGCTGGAGTGCCGCTGAATGCCTTAAACTCCACGCTGGCGAAGGGCCCAAACCACGGCCCGCCATAATCGACGCGGGGAGACTGTATGAAATCGATGGTAATTCGTGCCGTATGCACCGCAGCGGCGGTCGTGCTGATGGCCGGCTGCGCCGCACCGACCGCTACGAACCGCAATCCGCGTACGGTCGCGCTCATCATGTCCGGCGACGTCGTGGCCTACAGTTCACCGGGGTTCGGCGCGCAAGTCAGCGTGGTGGATCTGGATGGCAAACCGGTCGCCGAACCGTATGGCCCGCTCGAACTCAAGCCGGGCCGGCACACGATGACTTTGAAGTGCGATGGCGCGACGAACCCCCATACGCTCAACGCAGCAGCGGGCGAAGTGTATCAATTTACCGCGCGCACTTCGCCCGGCGTCAAGGGTTGCGTGGGCGCTTTGGCCCGCGTGCGTTCCACCAACCCCTAGAGCCGTCGACCGCATTGCGCGGCGGGCGCGGCCGCGACTGCGCATATCCGCTTGAACGCAGCGCCCGACGCTGAATCGGCGGCGAAAAAAATCCATCCGCGCCCCGGGCGTGCCGCGAGGGCAACGCCGGCTGATGATAGAATCAATCCAATGTCCGACGCATATCAACCCTCAGTCACCCCGCCCGCCGAACGCAACGAGCGCGCGCTGTGGTTCGCTTTTCATCGCGGCGAATTGCTGCTCGTGCAGACCGCTGATGAAGTGCGGCTGCCGCATTGCCATGACCTGTCCGAGCTCGGGGTCAGCACGGTGCGCAACCTTTATCTCGGCACCTACGACGGCAAGCATTGCTATGTCTGCGAACTCGAGTCTGCAAGCGGATTGCCGCAGGGCCACGCCATGCAGGGGCTGCGCGCGGTATTCAGTCTCGTCGATGAACCGCTCGCGGTGCTCGCCGGCCGCGCATACCAGATCATGGAGTGGGATCGCAACCACCAGTTCTGCAGCCGCTGCGGCACGCCGACGGTGACGCGCACCGAAGAGCGCGCGCGCGCGTGCCCCACCTGCCGGTTCACCGTTTATCCGCCAGTCTCGCCGGCGATCATGATATTGATCAAGCGCGGCCGCGAAGTACTGCTCGGGCGCAAGAAGGAGTGGGCGCCGGGACGCTACAGCGCGCTCGCCGGATTCGTCGAACCCGGTGAAATGCTCGAAGAAACGGTGCGGCGCGAGACGCGCGAGGAAGTCGGCGTCGAGGTCGAAAATATCCGCTACTTCGGCAGCCAGCCGTGGCCGTTCCCGCATTCGCTGATGGTCGCGTTTACCGCCGACTACGCCGGCGGCGAGATACGGCCGGATGGCGTAGAAATCGAGGAAGCGCGTTTTTTCGACGCCGAGAAGTTGCCGCAACTGCCGCCGAGCATCAGCATCTCGCGGCGGTTGATTACGACCGTGTGCGCCCGCCTCGCGCGCGGCGAGGAAGTCTGATCGCCCCTAGGCGGTCTCCAGTTTCTTCCACACGCAGGCGCCATTGCTGGCCTGGTCGATATCCGCGAGCTGCTTTGCATGCTCGGCCAACTCCGCCGCGCTCGCGGCAATCACCACGAACTCCAGCTTGCCGGCGGCCCGCCGCGTCTCGGCCGCGGCCTGCGGCGTCGGTGCGGGCTCGATCATCAGGCTGTCCTGGCCGCGCGTCAGC
>JAYVME010000426.1:0-3388 GCA_043759115.1 Betaproteobacteria bacterium
CCGAAGAGGAAAGGAAGTCCTGGCCAAAGGGGGTGATTGTTGAACTTGAAAATCCGTTTACGGATGCGCGTGGCCGGATTCTGCCGCTGGTGGATTTACCGATGGAAAGCTGCGTACTGATCGAATCGAGGAAAGGCAGCGTTCGCGCGAACCACTATCACCAGACCGACTGGCACTTTTGTTATGTGCTGTCGGGCTCAATCGAGTACCTGCATCGGCCGCATGGCAGCGCAGCGAAGGCAGAGCGGGTATTGGTCAAGAAAGGACAGGTGTTCTTCACGCCGCCGCAGGTGGATCATGCGATGCTGTTCCCGGAAGACACGACTTTCCTGGTACTTGGGCGCAATTCGCGCGCGCAGGAAGTCTACGAGTCGGACGTGGTCCGTATCCCGCCGCTCAACGAAGAGTAGAAGGTACGAGACTTGAACGCGGATTACAGGCATCGTACCAGCTGCCGATTGTGTGCCGGCACTGAGGTATCGATTGTGTTGTCACTGGCGCCGACGCCGCTTGCCAACGCGTTCGTTACCGCGCAGGAGGCCTTGTCGGAACAGAAGCACTACCCGCTTGATCTCTGGCTATGCCGCGGATGCGGGCACGTTCAGCTGCTCGACGTGATCGACCCGTGGATTCTTTACGAACATTACGTTTACGTCTCCGGCACTTCGCCGGTGTTTGTTCGTCATTTCGAAACCTATGCCCAATTCGTCTCGGAGCGCTTCGCGCCGCCGTCCTGCGGGTTGGTGGTGGACATCGGGTCCAACGACGGAACCCTTCTGCGGTTTTTCCAGCAGGCGGGCCATCGTGTCATCGGCATCGATCCGGCGAAAGAGATCGGCGAGGCCAGTCGTCGCAGCGGCGTTCCGGTGATTACCGAGTTCTTTACTCCCGAACTCGCGATGCGGATTGCCGCCGAGCATGGCGCCGCCAGCGTGATTACGGCAAACAATGTCATTGCCCACATTGACGATCTTGATGCGGTGATGCGCGGTGTCGAGCACCTGCTTGCGCCGGACGGAATGTTCGTTTTCGAAGTGTCTTACCTGGTTGACATGATGGAAAAGACGCTCTTCGACATGATCTACCACGAGCATCTTGACTATCACACCGTTGAGCCCCTGGTACCTTTCTTCGCCGGCCGCGGTCTTGAGCTGATCGAGGCAATCCGGGTCGATAGTCATGGCGGCTCGCTGCGCGGTGTGGTGCAGCGTGCCGGCGGCCCGCATCCGGTGGGCGCTTCGGTGACGGCGGCGATCCGGCACGAACAGCAAATGTGCATGCGCGAGGAAAGCACCTTTCGCGCCTTTGACAGTCACATCCGTGAAATCGGTCGGCAGCTTGTTCAATTGATCTACAAGCTGAAGGCGGAAGGCAAGCGTGTCGCCGGCTTCGGCGCGCCGGCCAAGGCCACTACCCTGCTTTACGAACTCGGTATCGAGCCCGGCATGATCGAATTCATCGTCGACGACAGCCCGCTCAAGCAGGGACGATATACGCCAGGCATGCATATCCCGGTGGTTCCGGCGCAGGCGCTCTACGAGCGCCGGCCGGACTATGTTCTGCTGCTGGCCTGGAACTTCGCGCAGCCGATCATCGCCAAACATACTGCTTTTCGCGAGGGCGGCGGTCGCTTCATTGTGCCGTTGCCGGTGATCGAAATCCACTAGCGTGGCAGCGCAGTTGCGCCTGGGTTTGCTTGGCGCCGGCCGGTGGGGCCGCAACTACATTCGCACCATCGCAGCGTCGGCCGACGTGCGGCTGGCGAGACTGGCAAGCCGCAACCCGGACAGTGCGAACCTTGTCACGCCCGACTGCGTCATCTTTGCCGACTGGCGCGAAATGCTGGACGCACGCGCGCTTGATGGAGTGATCGTTGCAACCCCCCCTAGGTTGCATGCAGAAATGGCTTTGCGGGCGATCGATGCCGGCCTGCCGGTGCTTATCGAGAAGCCCATGACGATGAGTGCGACAGCAGCGCGAGCGGTACTGCAACTTGCTCGCGAACGCGGCGTGCTTGCAATGGTTGGCCACCTGCATCTCTTCAGCCCGGCTTATCGCATGCTCAAGGCCATGCAGCCGGCCTTTGGCTCGATTCGCGCCGTCCGTGGCGACGCCGGAAGTCAGGGACCGTATCGTCCGGACGTTCCGGTACTCTGGGACTGGGGTGCGCACGATATCGCGATGTGCCTGGACCTGCACGGCGCGTCGCCGGTTCAGGTTCAGGCGACGCATCTTGAAACGCGAGAAGTTGAACACGGCGTCGGCGAGTCCGTTGCGGTGGAGCTTGCCTTTGCGAATGACGCTGCCGCCTCGTTGCGCTGGAGCAATATGACGGATCGGCGTCGAAGACTCGAGGTCGAGTGTGACCGGGCGACGCTGATCTATGACGATCAGGCTGCGCAGAAGCTGGTGGTTTCCGAAAATGGGCGCGATCGCGCGATCTCGATCGCAAGCGATTTGCCGCTCAATATCCTGGTCTCGGAATTCGCTGCCGCAATCGTTGCGCGCAAATGCGATTTGAGCAGCCTCGAACTGGGGGTGGCCGTGGTGGAGGTTCTGGCAGCCTGCGCGCAGGCTGTTTCGTCAGGAATGACGCGGCGCTGACCCGCAGACTAGCCGGGCGGCGCATTGCCGCGCGGTACGCGCGCCGCGACCGCATCCGGTTGCGATGTGGTGCTTTTGCGCTTCGCGCAATCATGAAGCATGGCAAGCAGATATGACTTGCTGTACAGCGCGCGCGCGTCATATCCGCTTTCAGGTTGAAGAAGCGAAAGTACCCGATACGCGGGCCAGCGGACCAGAAATGCGATGAACATGATGGTGTCGTAAAGCAATACGCTGATCGGACCACGACCTTTCGCGAACACCCGTCGCGGCCCTTTGTGCGCGTTCGCCCGGATCACAAGGGATTTTTGCTGATCGAAGCTCCGGCCCTGATGATGGATGATTGACTGTCCCCCGGCGTAGACCACTTTCCATCCGTCTGCGCGAATCCTTGAACAAGCATCCATGTCCTCGCCGAACATGAAGAAGGATTCGTCGAAAATTTGCTCGCCGATCGCAGCACGGCGCAACAGCATCGAGGCGCCCGATACCCAACCGATCGCTAACTCTTCACGCGGATCGCCTTCAAGGAAAAGAGCCGGCGGCGCAAACCGGGCAGGTAGTATGGTCCTTAGAAACAGGTAATGCCACGCGACGTTCAGGAGGGTGGGAAGTGCGCCGCCAGCGGCGGATTGGAAGCTGCGGTCCGCGTTCACCAGCCGCGGTGCGATGACTCCCGTGCGTGGGCGCGAATGCATGATGGCAAGCAAGCCATCAACCGCGTGCCCAATGACCTCGGTGTCCGGGTTGAGAAGCAGAATGAACTCACCGCGCGAGATCGCAT
>JAYVME010000427.1:0-3383 GCA_043759115.1 Betaproteobacteria bacterium
CAGGCGACTCGCCTGCAATGTGGCCAATGCAGGCGGGGTCGCCTGCGCTACCTTCATTATGAAATACGCTCTTAGCCCACCGGACACGCATTGACCAAACCCGCCGCCAAATTGATCGATGTCGCGCGCCTTGCCGGCGTCTGCAACGCCACGGTGTCGCGCGCGCTGTCGCGCCCCAAGTCGGTCAGCGCGGATACGCAAAAGCGCGTGGCGGCCGCCGCGTTGCAGTTGGGTTATGTCGCGGACGGCGCGGCACGCGCGCTGCGCGCGCAGCGCACGCTGACCGTCGGCGCCATCCTGCCCACGCTCGATAATCTGCTCTACGCCAAGGCGACCCACGCGCTGCAGAAGGCGCTCGACGAGAGCGGCTATACGCTGCTGCTGGCGTGTCACGATTTCGATCTTGGCAACGAAGTCAAAGTCACGCGCTCGCTGATCGAGCGCGGTGTCGACGGGGTGGTGCTGGTCGGCGCCGAACATGCCGACGAGTTGTTCACGCTGCTGGCCGACTGCGGCATACCGTATGTATTGACGTGGGCGCTCGATACCTCCGGGCGGCATCCGTGCGTCGGGTTCGACAATCGCATCGCGGCGATGCGGATCGCGAATTACCTCGCCGATATCGGCCATCGCGAGATCGCGATGATTTCCGGGGTGACGGCCGGTAACGACCGCGCGCGCGAGCGGCTGGCGGGCGTGCGCGAGGCGCTGACGGCGCGCGGCATCGAATTTCTCCCGCATCGGGTGATCGAGGCGCCGTATACGCTGGCCGCGGGCCGCGCGGCCATGCAGGAACTGCTGGCGGCCGCGGCGCGCCCGACGGCGGTGATCTGCGCCAACGACGTGCTGGCGATGGGCGCGGTGACCGAATGCCACGCGCAAAAAGTGGCGGTGCCCGACGCAGTGTCCGTGACCGGGTTCGACGACATCGAGGCCGCGTCGATACTGGTGCCGGCGCTGACGACGGTGCGCGTGCCGATGCGCGAACTGGGCTATGCGGCGGCACGGCAGATGCTCGCCCGGCTTAACGGCGAGCCAGGCACCCACATGACCGAACTTGCGGTCGACTTGATCGTGCGCGGCACCACCGCGCCGCCGCGCGCGGGCAAGTAGTGAAAGCGCTTGCGGCGGCAATTCACAGTTGCTACGCTCTGCCCACCGAGAACCCATCTCAAAAATCCCCAACCTTTATTAGCCGCCGATAAACGCCGATGAACGCCAATGTGATGGATGATGAGTCAAGAGTAAAATTACCCATTCCCCTTTGCCCGGCCCCTCGCTCTGCTCTCCCCATTACCGGTTCACTTAAATTTCGATCTTATCGGCGTGTATCGGCGTTCATCGGCGGTTTCGCACTATTTTGAGACCGCTTCTAGTTTCCCTCGTGACGGATGCATGAAGCCCCCCCGGAAAAACGCCAAGCTGAGCGATGTTGCGCGCCTCGCCAAGGTATCGACGGCGACCGTGTCGCGCGCGCTGATGCTGCCGCACAAAGTCAAATCCAGCACGCTGGCCCGTGTGCAGGATGCCGTGCGCAGCCTGGGCTACGTGGCGCATGGCGCGGCGCGCGCGCTTGCTTCGCGCCGCACGCATACCATAGGCGCGGTCATCCCGACGCTGGACAACGCGATATTCGCGAACACCACGCATGCGTTGCAGAAGACGTTCGACGCGGCCGGCTATACGCTATTGCTCGCGTGTCACGAATTCGATGCGGCGGTCGAAGTGCGCCTGACGCGCGCGTTGATCGAGCGCGGCATCGATGGCCTGGTGCTGCTCGGCACTTCGCACGACCCGCAGCTCTACGCGATGATCGGCCAGCGCCAGATGCCGTATGTGCTGACCTGGGCGCTCGATGCGAACGGCGAGCATCCCTGCGTCGGCTTCAACAATCGCGCCGCCGCGCTGCAACTCACCAACCACCTGCTTGATCTCGGCCACCGCGAGTTCGCGATGATTTCGGGCGTGACCGCCAACAACGAGCGCGCGCGCGACCGTCTGCACGGCGTGCGCGATGCGCTCGCCGCGCGTGGCATCCAGCTCGGCCTTGAACGCGTGATCGAAAAGCCCTATTCGCTCGCCAGCGGGCGCGAGGGCCTGCGCACGCTGATGGCAGGCGCACGGCCGCCGACCGCCGTGATGTGCGGCAACGACGTGCTTGCAATCGGCGCCATCGCCGAATGCAATGCGCTGGGTATCAATGTGCCGCAGCAGGTTTCGATCACGGGTTTCGATGACATGGAAATCGCCTCACTCCTGTCGCCGGGACTTACCACCGTGCATTTTCCCACCACCGAATTGGGCCAGCTCGCCGCCGCGCACCTGCTGTCGCGGCTGGCGGGCCGCAGTGTCGCGCGGCAGCACGAACTGCCGGTGGAACTGAAGGTGCGCGGCACGACCGCGCCGCCGGCGCGCGCGCAAATGCGCCGCGCCCAGCGCTAAATCAGGATCAAAGCAACCGCCGATGAACGCCGATGAACGCAGATAAAGCCAGCCCATTAAATTGATTTTCAACCAATTGATCGTTAGCTCGCTGCAATACGTCCGCTTGTCGCTGAGAAATGGCGATTGACATATATGCATAACGTGCATATACTGCTTCCATGACTTCGGATTTCGACCCGAAGAAGGATGCCGCGAATCTCAAGAAGCACGGCGTTTCCCTATCCGGGGGAGACGGGGTGTTGAACGACCCGCTCGCCATTACCATCGAGGATGAATCGGCGGAAGGCGAACAGCGTTTCGTCACCATCGGCATGAACGTATTCGGGGCGCTGATGGTTGTTGTGCATACGCCTCGGGGTGAGAAGGCGCGAAATATTTCTGTACGAAAGGCCGACCCAAAGGAGCGAAGAGCTTATGAGAAAGGTATATGACTTCTCCAAAGGCAAGCGCGGAGCCGTGATTCCCACAACCGGGAAGACGCGCATAACCATTTATCTTGACGACGCCATTCTCGGGCGTTTCAAGACCCAGTCCGAGAAGACGGGAAAGGGATATCAGACCCTTATCAACGATGCGCTGAGGTCGCATCTCGGGTTGACCGAGCCGCCGGTTACTCGGGAGCTCATCCGCAAGATCGTGCGCGAAGAGCTTGCAGCCCATGACTAATCATCGGTTCGAGTGCGACGCGTGCGAAAGTTCGCAGATGCCGGCGCGGCATGTAGAAATCGGCCACGTCGATTGAGTTCCCGTTCCTCACGGCGCTCCCGCAACACCCTGGAGCAGTTGCATCTGCCGCTCGAGGAAACCGACATCCGGCAGAACAAGAAAGTGCTTGGCGTTTATGGCTTTCAGCCATTCGCCCTCTCGTTTAACCGGACAGCAGTGAACTGGCTTATAAAAAAGTGACAATATGTTCCTAATAGGACTATAGTTACTTA